>NZ_JAWDKC010000020.1:0-63359 GCF_032714515.1 Methanimicrococcus hacksteinii
GGCGACTCCTGTACCCATACCGAACACAGAAGATAAGCCCGCCAGCGTTCCCTGTTGTACTGAAGTGTGCGAGCCTTCGGGAAGCTTGGATCGCTGCCATGAGTCTTTCTTTATCTTTCTTATTTTGATGTTTTTTTTGAAAGGAAACGCGGAAGCACTTTGATTTTTTTGTTTTTTGAAATGAGGGGCGGAAGTGCTTTGATTTTTTGATAATTGTTGAAATGAAAGTGGAATCACTTTGTTTTTGATATTTTTTAAAAATGGGAATCGAAAGTGTTTTGATTTTTTTGTTTTTGAAATGAAAGCGGAATCGCTTTGTTTTTTGACGTTTTTTGAAATGGGAGCCGGAAGCGTTTTGTTTTTGTTTTTATGTTTGTTTTTGTTTTTGATCTTACTGATCCTGCATAACTTTGTTTGGCTTTAGCGGTCCTGTTTGATTTTGGTTCTCCGGTTTATTTTCAATTCCGGATGTTTTTACTTCTCTTCTTTTTTCATATGCAGATTGTTTTACGGATTATTTTTTGCAGATTATTTTTTGCGGATTCTTTCTTGTAAGGTGTTTGTTTTTTCTTCTTTTGTCATGATTATTTCTGTATTTTTTGTATTATTTAAATGTTTCTTTTCGAATCATTAAATTTAAATACAATGTTTTCTAATCTCTCTTTATTCGGGATTATAATTGGGAATAATCTCTGAACTTTTTGCACTATTATACTGGGGGCAATTCTATGGATATTGAATCCTTAAAAGTGAATGAATATAAAAAGAAAGTCAAGAAAGGCTATATGTGGGCCATTTTCAGCGCTTTGCTTTGGGGTATTTGGTATATCCCGGGCACCGTCATTTGGGTTTTGAATCCGTTTGACACAATGTCTGTTGAAATCGGCGGAACACATGGCGACACAGTTGCACTGATTGTGACGGCTGTTTTGATTTCGGCGTTCAGCGCCGCGATTATTATTTTAACGCTGGGGGTCTGGAACCTGGTCACCGGCAAATTTAAAGAAATCAAACGAACGGCGGTTCAATTCAAATCCTGTTCTAAATGGTTCATTCTGGCCGCATTCTGCGGCGGACCGCTTGCAATTTTCGGGTCCTATTTGGCAATGGGTTTTGTCGGCGGTGCTTTTGCCGCTGTCGCATCTCTTCTGTTCCCTGTTGTCAGCTCAATTGTTGCAAACAGGTGGTACGGCGAGAGAATCACAAAACGTGCTGCGCTCGGTATTTTTCTGATTATTGTCGGCGGCGTTTCCATTTATTTCGGCGGCATGATCAGTGAAATGATGAACGACGGTGTCAGATGGCTCGGATATGTCGGCGGCGCAATGGCCGCTCTCGGATTCGGTTTAGAAGGCGCTGTCGCCGGAAAAGGTATTGACCTTGCAGAACCCGATGCCGGTCTTTATGTCAGATTCCTGGCAGAAGCCGTCCTCTGGTGGGTGATTGTCATTCCGATTCTCTTAATCCTCGGATTCCCGATGCTCAAATACGCAATTTCAGCATTCGAACCGCTGACACTTGTCGTTTTGCTCTTTATCGGTTTATCCTTCGGTTACTGTTACGCGGCCTGTTACAAAGCTTTCCCGCTCATCGGTGTCGGGCGGGGGCAGGGCGTTGCCAATCTGTACGGTTTGTGTGCCGTGATTTTTATTCTCCTGTTTACGGGAGATTTCCCCGGCTGGACACTGCTCGTCGGCGGCGCACTTTGTCTGATCGGAAGCACGGTGATGTATTCGGAAAACGTCTCCGAAGAAGCCATCCGGGATTGAGGTGAACAAAATGACACAGCAGTTACCGATAAAATACAGAGTTTTGGAAATTCTTTCCGATGATAAACCGCATTGGAACAACGACATTGTTCGTCAGCTCCAAAGCGAATACACCGACCTGAAAGGAGACTACGGCAGAGATTCTGCAAATTTTGACATGATTGAACTGGCTTCAAACGGCCTGATCAAATCCGTAGACGTCAGAGTCGATGAAGAAGGCACCTACAAAAAAGGAGCTTTGCTTCATGAATACGCTTTAACGGATTTCGGAAGAGACCGCGCCGAATATGCCGGTGTTTACAAGGAGGGAAATAAATGACCCAGACTGAAGCTGCAATGGAAGCATACGACGCATTTTGGGTTAACGGACTTGTGCCGTACTCAGAATACATGTGGATGGTGGCCATTCTGATCATTTCAATTTTGGCACTCTGGCAGGCGCGCGTCTTTATCCGCGACTTCTGACAAAACAGATCACTCGATTCCGCAGCTTGCGGAATCTTTCATATTTTTTAAAAATTTGCAGAAATCCTGCAGATTAAAAACCTTTCAAAAATTAAAAAATTTAAAACCGAGAGATCACCGAAATGACATCTGAAATTTATCAAGAGTTAGCGGATGCTGTCGTCAGCGGCACGCGTGAAAATGTGATCGCAGCTGTTGAGAAAGCGCGGGAAACCGTTCACCCCGCCGACATTATCGAAAAGGGCTTGATTCCCGGAATGACTCGGGTCAGCCTCCTTTTTGAAAAAGGCCGGCTATTTTTCCCGCGTGTGATCCTCTCGGCAGAAGCACTTTCAGAAGGCATCGGCTACCTCAAAGCCGACCTTCCGAAAACTGCCGGACAACGAAAACCGGTCATCATCGTCGGAACCGTCGAAGGGGACGCGCATGATATCGGCAAATCCATTGTTTCGGCAATGCTTCAATTTTCCGGTTACGAAGTCATCGACTTGGGCAGCGATGTGCCTTTGGAGAACTTCATTGACAAAATCAAAGAAACAAATGCAGACATGATCGGCCTGTCTGCCCTCATGACAACGACTTTGCCCGAACAGAAAGAGATCATCAAAGCTTTGACTGACTATGGTTTGAGACGTCATGTCAAAGTGATGGTCGGCGGCGCTCTGGCAACACAAGCATGGGCAGACAAAATCGGCGCGGACTGTTATGCAGAAAACGCATCTGAGGCAATTATGAAAGCCAAAGAAATGTTTGGAAATTAACGGAGGAAATTCAAAATGACCACAGAATATTATACAAGAATGGGTGACGGCAGCAGATTCAGCCAGACAAAGGATGAGATTTACGAAGACTTAAAAACCGGAACCGCAATCGCCGCGGATCTTGCGGGCGTTTCCGAGCTCAGCGCGGACGAGCTGGACAAAATGGCTGAAATCATCATGGATCCGAGCATTTTTGTCAGTGTCGAGCGCGGCAAAGAGGTCGCGCTGACAATGGACGGCGGCACAATCCGCATTGATGCCGATCAGGGAAACAGCGGCTGCGGCATTCCGGCCAGCCGGCTGATCGGTCTGATGACGCACGAGCGCATCTTCTGTCAGGACACCATTGAACTCGGGCACATCGATTACAGTTTCAAGCCGGTCAAACCGATTGTTTCTCACGAATGCCAAAATATGGAAGTCATTCAGCAAAACACAATCGTTCCGGTTTTTTACGGCGCCATGCCGAACATGGGCCTTTATTACACGCCCGACGGCCCTTATCCGAATCCGTCCGACTTGATGCGGGAATTCAAGATTGAAGAAGCGATGGAATCCATCGACAATTCCGTCGAGCATCTCACCCGGGACATGGTCTGGATTATGCAGAAGCTGATGGGATCCGGCTCTGACGGCGTCAACTTTGACACCGCGGGCGCGGCAGGCGACGGCGACTTTTTGGCAACGCTTCAGGCGTGCGAACAGCTGCGTGCGGAATTCCCTGAAATTTACATTGAAATCGGCATGGCCGGCGAATCTGTGTTGGGAATGCACGGCAGCTTGGAATACAAAGGAAAGACATTGGCAGGCCTTTGGCCGCATGAGCAGGCAAAACTCTGTGCCAAAGCCGGCAGCAACCTCTACGGTCCTGCAATCAACACCAACACCGGCAAATCTTTTGCCTGGAACTTGGCCCGCGCCGTCACATTCACAAAAGCGGCCGTCCTTGAATCTCCGATTCCGGTTCATGTGAATATGGGGATGGGTGTCGGCGGCGTTCCGATGCTGGAGACGCCTCCGATTGACGCTGTCACGCGCGCCAACAAAGCAATGGTTGAAATTGCCGGCGTTGACGGCATATAGATCGGCGCGGGCGATCCGATCGGCATGCCGATTGCACATTCTCATGCGTCCGGCATGAAGGGTCTCCGCACAGCCGGCGACTTGGTTGCCAGAATGCAGTGTTCCAAAAACATGCGCCTCGGCGAAGCAAAAGAATTCGTTGCCAAGAAGCTCGGACTCGATGTCCTTCAGCTGACGGACGAACACATTATGAGAGAAGTCCGCGAAGAACTCAATATCGGCATCATCACATCCGTCACGCAGAAAGCCAAAGGGCTGACCGCCAAAGCCAACATCGAAGAGCTTCTCGGAATCAATGTCAACGGCTGCGAACAGCTCCTTCGAAAACAGCTTCCCTGATTTAGAATCGGGCGTTTTTTCAAAATTTAAATCTCGGACAATTTTTCCGGAATTTAAATTTTTTATTCGTGCAGAAAGTAAAATATGATTTTAATTTATGATTTTAATTTGTGATTTTAATTTATGATTTGAAATCTGCGCGATCCTTATTTTAACTTTCACAAGCAAACACTTTTCGGATTCGTTTTTTTCACTTAATTTTTGACATTTGGAAAAATTCAGCCTTACTTTTATATCTCTTTAAACCGTTTTTCATACAATTTCAGATCATTTAATTTCAAATCATTTAATTTCAAATCATTTAATTTCAAATCATTTAATTTCAAATCATTTAATTTCAGATTATTTTATTTCGAATCATTTAATTTCAAAATTTTATTCACATCGGCAAGGGGGACAATACTTTGAATCAAATGACAATGCTGGAGCGTTTCACGCGGTCACTTCTGAGAAAGGAAGTCGATAAAGTTCCGGTCTGCTCGGTCACGCAGACGGGCACAACGGGCTTGATGGAAATGACCGGCACAAGCTGGCCGAAAGCATTTACCGATCCGGAAGAGATGGCGGCGCTTGCAATGGCCGGCTACGAAATCGCAGGCCTTGAAGGCGTCAGGTATCCGTTCAGCTCGCCCGACATTCCGCAGGCGTTCGGCTGCACTTATTCAAAGGGCACGCACGATTCTCCGCCGCACCAATTGGATTTTCCCTGCAAAAATCCGGAAGATGTCAAAAATGTTGTCATTCCCGACAATTTGTACGAAAGTCCGGGTGTTGCAGCAATGATTGAAACAACGGACATCCTGCGAAAACAAATCGATGACAAGGGGTATGAACTGCCGCTGATTGCAGGCATTCTCGGCCCCGCTTCTTTTGCCTCCTGCGTTGCCGGCGTTAATAATTATCTGATGTGGTGCGTCAAAGAGACTGACGCTCTTTCCGAATTAATTCGCCTCGGCGGCGAAGTCTGCGCCGAATATGCCAACGTTCTTTACGATCACGGCGCCGACTCCGTTGTCATTATTGATTCCGAGTCCGGTCCGGATTTGTTTCCGCCGCCGCTTTTTGAACCGATGTTTTTGCCGGCTTATCAGAAAATGACGCGGACAATGAAGGGATTAAATATTCTGCATATGTGCGGGGACGCGACGGCCATTTTGGAGCCGATTGCAGAATCCGGATTCTTGGGCGTCAGCCTGGAAGAAAAAGTGCACATGGATTATGCGTCGCACGTTGTCGGCAATGAAATCTGTCTGATCGGAAACGTCTCTCCGGCAGACGATCTGCTTTTGCGCTCTCCTGCGGAAGTTAAAGCCGCCGCCAAAAAATGCATTGAAGACGGCACACGGATTTTAGCGCCCGGCTGCGGTATTGCGCCGTACACGCCGCTTGAAAACATAAAAGCATTCGTTGCGGCACGCGATGAGTATTATTCGGAACAGGAATCGTAAAGGATTTTTAATCCTTTATTTTTATTTTCATTTTTATTTTTACGTGTTTGTTTTTACGCTTACTTCTATGGTCGTTTTTACACATTTGTTTTTACGCTTATTTTTATTTTTTATTTTTACTTCTATTTCTGATATTATCATTCTCGTTTTTAGGCCTCATCTTCTTTTAATATCTCAAAATATTTCAGCGACTATTTCGATGCTGTTTTTCAAAAAAAGAGAAAAAGAAAAAAAGAAAAAAAAGAAAAATCTCTGCTTATTTCAAAAGGCGGTGGTTGGTACCTTTTTCAAAGCAGGGATTTTTCGGATTCGTGTTTGGTTTGTTTTTGTTGTGTTTTATGGTTGTGTGTCAGAAATAAAGATTCTGTCAGATGTTTTTGTTTTGAGGCTTCTTTTAAGCGTTTAAGCTTAGTTTAATATTGCTTTGCATTTGACGACAGCTTCCGAAGAGTCTTCGGCATAGATGTCGGCGCCGATTTTGTCGGCCCAGTCCTGGGTTGCGGGGGCACCCCCGACCATGGTCTTGACTTTATCGCGAACGCCGGCTTCTTTGAGCTGTTCTTCAAGTTTCATCTGGAGAACCATTGTGGTTGTCATCAGCGCGGATGAAGCGATGATCTGAGCACCGTCTTTGGCCGCTTCGACATACTTGGCAATCGGCACGTCTCTGCCGAGATCAATCACATTGAATCCGGCAATTTTGAGCATTGTCGCCACAATATCTTTGCCGATGGAGTGAATGTCTCCTTCAATCGTTCCGATTGCAACGGTTTCTTTCGCATCCATCTTTGAAGCCGATTTCTCGAGAACCGGCGTTAAAACTTTAACACCCGCGCTCATGGCGTCAGACGCAGCAATAACGTGAGGCAGGAATACAATTCCTTTTTCAAACTGATCGCCGACTTCGTTCATGCCGGCTGTAAATCCGTCCTGAATCAAAGAAACCGGATCCAATCCTTCTTTGATGCATTTTTCGGCAATTTCTTCCACCGCTTCGTCATCAAAAGACGTCACGGCATTTTTCCCTTCTTGATTTAATTCATCTTGTGTGACCATTTAATTCCCCCCTGTTTATTCGCCCAGTAATCCGGCGGCGTAATCTTTGTCTGCCTTGTCCATGATGGCCTGAATCGCCTTTCTGGTATCCGCGTCCACCGGATCGACTTCATAATTCTTCAGAACATCCGAAACCGTTTCATGAGCAACCGTGACAATGTCTTTAGATCCCTGCGCCTCCCAATCGCCGATCATATCTCTGTTGATATATTTTGGATTGGACTGGATGTTCATGTTTTCCCGCGTCGATTTATGCGCGATGAAATTGTTTCCGGCGCCGACTTTGAGGATGTGTTCAACGCTCAAAGTTTCAGGCGTCACTTCAATGCCTCTTGCGGCGTATTGTGCCATCTCAATGTAGTCGCAGTCCAAAATCAGCTGCTCCAATGAGAAAGACATACCGAGCTCGACCATTCCCATGCCGTAGATGGTTTTGGCGCCCGACAGCAAAGGCAGCATTCCCGTAAGCGTTTTCTCGTGTCCGAGCTGGGAGTCTGGAATTTTTGAGTCGGCCTAAAAGCCGGCCACATATGTCGGAAGGTTGTAATATTCGCCCATCTCAACAACGGCCGCGCTGATTAATCCGATCTCGGGAGCGCCGACAGGGGCTGTTCCTCTGCGGAGGTCAAAAGCAGTTGTCGAGCTGCCGTACCACACCGGCGCGCCGGGGACGGTTAATTGGGACAGAACGATGCCTGCCAAAACTTCGGCATTGTGTGTGACAATCGTTCCGGCCAGCTGAACCGGGCTGGATCCGCCGGACATCGCCATTGACAAAACGTTGCACGGCATGTTGTAGCGGGCGGCCTGGATAATGACCTGGCAGAAGTTTGTGCCGATTTCAAGCGGACTTGTCGGGCAGCCGGTCATTGAATAAATCGGTTTTTTCATGGCTTCTTCTTCGTCGCCGCCGTAGAAGGCTTTAATGACTTCGAAGTAAATCGGCATGAATGGGCCGACAGCATCAACCAAAATATTCTTGGACGTGTTGAAAACCGGTGTAATCTGTTCGTGAATGTTTTGTGCTTTAACACCCGTCAAATCTCCCGCAGCCACTGCGCTCAGATAAAAATCGATTTTGTCGGCGTAATCCACGACTTTTGCGATATTCATGATATCGGCTTCGGTTGAATTTCGTGTGTGGTATTTTCCGGGCGACACATAATCGCACATCTTAACGCCGACACCGAAATTATTGAATGTCGTTTCTCCGCCGTATCGGATATCTGTTGTTCTTTTTTTGTTGCGGCCGTAAAGTTTAAAGCCGGTCGGTGCGCACGAAAGCGCTTTTCGGACAACATGTTCCGGGATCTTTACCATATTCGTTTTTTCATCAACGATACAGCCTGCTTCTTTGTAAATGGATCTTGCTTCTTCATCCAGAATCATAACTCCGGATTCGGCAAGCACTTCCATTGTGGCGACATCAATCATTTTTCGCTCTTCCAACGAAAGCAGCCTGTAGGTATTCTTAATCATCTTTGATTTCTCCTTTGTAAATCATCGGTGGTGTGAAGAAAGACCCGTTCTTATCTTTCTTACCCTAACTTCTAATATTGTTTTTCATCTTATATAAATTCATCAGTTGCAAATAGTTAAATTTATATACGTGTTATTTTAACAACGTTTCTTGCTTTCGTATGGTGTCGATAGCAAGCGAATATTTGAATGAATATTCGTTATGTTTGTGTGATCTCGGATACAGCATTAAAATAAGAATAAAAAATAAAATAAAGCAAAATAAAACAAAACAAAATAAAACAAAAAAATAAAACAAAAAAATAAAACCAAAAACAAAACCAAAAACAAAACCAAAAGCAAAAAATTGAAAGAATTAGAAATTGGATGGATCTAAAATTGAATTGGATGGATCTAAAATTGAATTGGATGAATTAAAAATTAATTGGTTGTATCGAATAATTGAATCGGATGAATTGAAAAATTGAATTGATTTAATCGAATATTGAATTGATCGAATTAAAAAATGAATCGGCTGCGGCAATCAAAAAATGCGGTATGGATTTTCATCTTTTCAATCAGCCAAAGCCGCAGAAATCGTTTTTGGATCCGGCGGATGTTTCTCAACGGTCGTGTGCTTCTCAGCGACCGTGGGCGGTTCTTCTGTTTTTATGGCGGAGAATTGCGTAAACATCATCAATGGCCTGCTCGTACACATCCAGATATTCTTTTGTCGGTTCAATCGTTTCTGGATTGTAGCATTCGACGAATGATTTTCCGATGTCGGGTGAGTTTAATTTGTGCTGATATCTTGAAAAAAGTTCCATGCAGAGATAATTGGCATCTTTGCGGGAGAGCTCGGTTGCGAAACGTGCGATTTCTGCCATAAACTGCGCATCCAGGCCGGCGACATGATTGGACATGTTGCCGTTGTTCGATACGGGTCCTGAAAGAATGTCGCAGCCGCAGGCAACGTAGCCGATCGTTTGAACCGCCGTCTCATACATCATCATTTCCGTACACGGGCCCGCCGAATTATTAATGACGCTGCCGTGAAAACACAGACTGTTCTGAGAAATCGCCATCGAAGACAAGAATGAAGCCCATAATGTTTTGTAACAATCCGCGGGATTGATGTGAACCGGATATTTCAAAAAGACGGAAGCGCCGTAAATCACCTGCGATTTGAGTGCTTCGGCAACGATTTCAATGGCGAACTGCTCGGGTGAATCCGTCGTAATTCCGCGCAAAACCATCGGGCTGCACATGTAATTTGAGCCGGTCATTTTGTAATGGTAAACGCGGGACAATTCGTCCGAATTGATTTTTAAGTCCAGGCGAGGGATGATTTCCTGAAGATCGCCGGGCCCCATAAACCGGGGATTTGCAATCGAGACGGCGGCAATCGGATCTTCAATGTGCGGCGGCGTTACAATACACATATCCGGACGGCCTTCGGAAGCGCAGGCTTCTTTGACAAGCTGAACAGCCTGTCTTGCTCTCATTAAATTTTCAGGTCCTTTTTTGGCAAACGAAGCGGAGGTTGTCACATCCAATGATGCCGGTGCGATTGCGCCGATGTCTTTGTATTTGGAATAAGAGCGGTGAATCGGAATATACAAATCCGGCGTCACGGGGGATGCATTCGGGCCGCCCATAATCAGCGGCATTTTTTTATCGGCATTGTCCTGAAGTGTCAGAAGGTACCTGTCAATGCCTTCGCCGATGTTTAAATAATTGCGGGAATTCTGAATGCTTCTTAAAATGTTGTCGCGCGGAATCTGAAGAACTTTTTTTGTGTCAATTGAATAGACACCGACCAATTCCAAAAGATCAATCGCCGCTTCTAAAACACGATTGGCCATGTCATCGTCATTCGGAATCAGATTTTCAGGGTCATAAACAATTTCATAAGAATCGACCAGTTCCAATCCGACTTCGTAAATCAGTTCCTCGTGATCCTTTTCAGCCATTTTTGTTCCGTTTGCAATCATGTCAAGTATGTGCTGCATCTTATTAGCCTGCCCCTGTATCTGTTTTTAATGAAATAGTGCGTTTTTCGATTATTCGTTTTATTTTTATTGTACGCTCAATAGAATTGATTTCATTTTGTTTCTTTTCATATATTAAGAATTGCTTCAAAATAAGATAAATTTATATATTTGATTCAAAACGAAACACATTCAAACAGACAATTCGAAATGAAATGAGTTGGGCGGAAGATTCGACAGTGAAATGAATTCGGGAGGAAGATTCGAAACGGAGTGAGTTTAGAAAAAGCAGTTTAGAAAAGGCAGTTTAGAAAAGGCAGTTTAGAAAAGACAGTTTAGAAAAGGCAGTTTAGAAAATGCAATTTTAAGAAAACGGTTTAAGGGGAGCAGTTTAAGAAAAACATTTCAAGAAAGAATAGCTAAAAAAACAACCCAAAAAAGTTGAACAATTAAAAATTTTCATCGTCTGGAAATCCGCCGATTTTTCTGCTGTAAAATGTAGTAGATGTCGGCAATGACGGTTTCATACAGTTTCCAATATTCCTGTGTCGGCTCAATCGTGTTCATATCATAGCAGTCGACAAACGGTTTTCCGATTTCCGGGGCGTTTAATTTGGATTCATATCTTGAAAACAGTTCGTTGCAGAGGTAATTGGCGTCTTTTAAGGACAGATCCGAAGCAAATCGGCTGACTTCCGCCATAAAATGCGCATCCAGGCCCGAAACCTGGTTGGTAATGCTGCCGTTGTTTGAAACGGGTCCGGAAAGAATATCGCAGCCGCAGACAACGTATCCGATGGTTTGAACGGCTGTTTCGTAAAACATCATTTCGGTGCACGGGCCGGCGGAACTGGTCACAACGCTTCCCTGAAGGCAAATTTCATTTTTTGACAGGGCTTGGGTTGCCGCAAAGGATGCCCAAAGCGTTTTGAGCGGATCGCCCGTGTGAATATGGGCCGGATATTTAAAGAAAACAGAAGCGCCGTAAACCACTTGAGATTTTAAAGCTTCGGCGGCGATCTCAATGGCAAATTGCTCGGGCGTTGCCGCAGACAGGCCGCGGACCAGCATCGGACTGCAGAGATAGTTGGATCCCGTCATTTTGTAATGGTAAACGCGGGACAATTCCGAATAATTGACTTTTAAGCCTTGTTGAGGAATGATTTCCTGAAGATCGCCCGATCCCATAAACCGCGGATTTGCAACCGACACGGCCGCAACCGGATCTTCAATGTGCGGCGGTGTTGTGATGCACATGTCCGGACGCCCTTCAAGCGCGCAGGCTTCTTTGACCAGCTGAACTGCCTGGCGTGCTTTCATCAGATTTGCGGGCCCTTTTTTTGCGGATCCGGCCGGAACATCAAGATAGGCCGGCGCGATTGAATCAATATCCGTATATTTGGCATACGAGCGGTGAATCGGAATAAACATCTCAGGCGTTACGGGAGACGCATTGGGGCCGCCCATAATGGACGTTTTTTTCTTTTCGGAGCTGCCTGCCAGCGTCAGCAAATATTTGTCGCTTCCTTCTCCGATGTTTAAATATCTTTGAGAATTCTGAACGCTTCGGAAAATTTCGTCACGCGGGATTGTAAAAACAGATTTTGTGTCCACCGAATAAACGCCGACGGCTTCCAGCAAATCAAAAGCCGCTTCCAAAATCCGGTTTGCCGTTTCATCATCGGCCGGAATTAAGTTGTCGGGATCATATTCGATTTCATACAATTCAACCAATTCGGCACTGACTTCATTGATTAATTCATCGTGTTCGGATTCGTTCATTTTTGTTCCGTTTGAGATCATATCAATAATATGCTGCATGATTTACACCGCTTTTGAATCCGAATCGAATGTTTTATTTTTTCAACTTGTCTGATTGTTGATGATTTGATTGATGCTTTGGCTGACGATTTTGTTTGGCTGATGATTTTTTGGCTGATGGTTTTGTTTTGGCTGGTGATGATTTTGTTTGGCTGATGATTTGGCTTGATTAATTTGACTGTTTTATTCTTCTTCAATCTCGACTTCAATCGTTTTGCAGGTTTCTGTCGGATATTTGTAATATTCAAGCATTTTGAAAAAGAACATAAAAGCGTACCAGTCGTCGGTATTGTCAAAGCCGCTGCATTCCCGAATGTCCAGCCGGTTGTTTTTGTAAGTGACCTCGGCGCGTATGTCGACATCGTTTGTTTCAGATTCCAGGACCACGCCGGAGAAATCTTCTTTTAAAAATGTTCCTTTTCCTTCCAAAACATAAACGTCTTTGGGGGATTCCGGTTTTTTGACTTCCGAATCGCTTTCGGGAGATTCATCCGCTTCAGAGGCACAGCTTTGTTCACAGGGTTCGCCCTCGCCTTTTTTCCTCAAGGTGAGTTCTTTGAACATGTAATCTCTTTGTTTATACCAGTCCCGGCCGTGTCCCATATAGTCGGCGCGGAAAAAAACATCGTTGACGGTGAGGACAGCACCGTTGTCTAATTTTTCGAAGACTTCGGTAATTGTCTGATGTGACGGGATTACGTATTCGGTACTGGCGATATAATCCTGTTTTGTATATTCGCTGTCGCTGATTTCCCAATCCAGCCGTTTGTATCTTTTTGTTTTCAGATGACCTTGCGGCTCTTCAGCGTTATATTTGTTGGACCCGAATAATTTTGAAAATAATCCCATTAAATTCACCTCTGACAGAAAAGGGGCTTTAAGCTTTTATATTTTTACCGAAAAGCTTTATCCGCGTCTTTTCAATTCCGCCGTTTTTTCAATTCTTTTTGAATTTTTCAACCCATTTGCTGTTTTTTCAATTATTTCCGCCGCTTCTTCCTTTCGGATCTTCGCCGAATTTATTCGGACCGACCGTTCCGTCAACGAAAATCAGGTAAAGGTAATAGATGATGCTCAGAAAAGGAACAAAACCGAAAATCGCCCACCACCCGCTTAAATTGACGTCATGCAGGCGCTTGATTTCCTGAAGTAATTTAAAAAAGAAGAAGTAAACGGCAGCTGCAATAAATACCGCCGCCGCAATTAATCCTGTCAGAAAATAAGCTTCTTCGCCGATATTGAAAGTGATAAAGCTGAGCAGCATCACCAATCCGTAAAGAATAATTGTCACAAGAGCTGCGTAAAACCAGCGGCCGATTACTCTGATAATGTATCCTTTTCGTGTAATGCGCCCGTTATATGTGTGATATTCGTCAAAAACTTCAAACATGATTTTCACTGACTTCTTAACTTTTATAATTCTGTTTCTTTACATCCGGGTTTTTGTTCTCACTTTTTCGTTTTATTGTTTCATTTTTTCAGTTTCATCTTTTCTGTTTCATCTTTTCAACCAGTTCTTCCGAATTTTTAAAAGCCTGATCCGCCTGTTCTTTGGAAAGTCCCGCGCCTGTCAGAACATCATAGGCCGTTTCTTTTGTAATCATATCTTTGGGGTGGTGTGTGTCGGTGTTGCAGACCAATTTTGCGCCGATTCCGGATGCCAGCTTTGCAACGTGCCCGTTTGTCCGATTGTGTCCGCCGCGAGCGGTAATTTCCAAATATGTGTTTGTCATTTTCGCAAGTTCCGTTTCTTCCGCCGTTATGAATCCCGGGTGCGCCAAAATGTCCACAAATTCGGATTCAATCGCGGCGCGGTTTGTGCCGGCGGCGACAGGCTCAACCGGGGTTTCGCCGTGAACGACAACAATATCCGCGCCGATTTCTTTGGCGCGTTTGGCCAGCTTATTAATTTGTCCCGGCGGCACATGCGTAATTTCGATGCCCGCAAAAATATCAATTTCCCATTCCTCTTCGATGACTTTTGCCTTTTGAAGCGAAGAAATGATGTATTCAAAATTCGTAAAATCAGCATGATCCGTCATTGCGATGGCGCGGTAACCGTGCATAATCGCGCGGCGAATGTGTTCGGCCGGAATCAATTCCCCGTCGCTGAATAAAGTGTGAGTGTGAAGATCAATCATCAGAATTACCTTTAATTTTGTTTTATTTGATTTTGTTTTATTTGATTTTGTTTATTGTGTTTTATTGATTTTATTGATTTCAATTTTATAATGCATCTTTCTGTTTCGTTTTATTTATAAATTGTTGGTCGGGGTTGGTTTTGGGTGATAAAACGGGAGACTCTCTTTTGAATTTCTAACATCGGAAGGCGTTTTTTGATTTTTTATAAACGGGGGCGGCTCGTGGGCGGGCGGCAGGCGGCGGGCAGTAGCAGGCAACGGACAGCGGCAGACAATGAACAGCGGCAGCAAGCAGGCCGGCAAGTTGGCAACTGTATTTGGAAACAGTAAGGTAACAGTGGCAAACGGAAACCTGAAGGTAATCTGTGCCAAACGGAAACCTGAAGGTAGCAGTGGCAAACGGAAATCTGAAGGTAGCAGTGGCAAACGGAAATCTGAAGGTAGCAGTGGCAAACGGAAACCTGAAGGTAATCTGTGCCCACGCTCGCGTAGCGAGCGGATGTGATAAGAATGAGATGATGCACACGGAAACACATCCGCATCGCAAGCAGAACGGAAGTATGAAAACAGTGACAAAAACACAAAGAAAAGCAAAAACGAAAAGAAGAGTACAGAACAACACAGAACAACACAGAAGAGCAAAGTGGAAAAAGACGGTTTTTTGTTTTAATTGAGAATCATTTGGTCCATCTCCAATCCTCATTTTGCTCGCTTCGCTCACAAAACTCGGATTGGAGGGGCGGTTCACGGGATTTTCATTTCACTTAATTATAAACCGAAACATCGTTTTGTTTAAAAGTTAAAGAAAAACGAATCCCGTTTTCTATTTCTTTATTTCATGGAAGAGGGGGTTCGGGTTTGAAAAGTTATCAAAAATGATGTTTCGTTTTAAAAATTTCAAAAAAATCGTTTAACTCATTATGAAAAATAAAAAAACATGAAAACCGGAAAATGAAAAAACATGAAAAATGGAAAAGCTTGAAAAGTAAAAATCTGAGAAGTCAAAAGCCTGAGAAGTTAAAAACTTGAAAAGTAAAAAGTATGGAATAATGAAAAATAATGAAATCATTCTTCATTTTCTTCCGACTTCGGCGGCCGGTAATTGTCCCGAGCGGTATTTCCTCTCGGCCGGCTTTCTTCGGTCTCTTCTTTTTCAAAATCGGCTGACAGCGGTGTTTGCATTCTTTGCTGAACCGGATTGTTGTATCTCGGATTTTCGGGAAGCGCCTCGAGCTTTTCAACCACTTCGGCGAACCCGAAATTGGGTTTGACATCCTTCACCTTGATGTTGACGATATCGCCGACTTCTGTTTCTTTGACAAACAAAACGAAATCGTCGATGTATGCAATCCCGTCGCCGGAGGCGCCGAGTTCTTTGATTTCGGCGGCGTAAATCTGACCTTTTCGAATCGGAGCGGTCAGGAATTTCTTGGCGATGATATAAATTTCAGCACTCGTCGAGCGTGACGCCTGAGGCGTGTAAGCTTTCACATGCACGAATTCGCCTTTCACGTCGTCGAAAAAGTCTTTGAACATATCGCCCTGAAAAACCTTGACGACAAACGTTCCTTTCGGTTTGAGAATCTTCTTGGCGCACTCAAAAGCCGCGCGGTTGAGTTCGATTCCGCGCGCGTGATCCAGCGCCCAATTGCCCGTTAAGTTCGGCGCTGCGTCGCACAAAACAACATCAACACCGCCTTTGCCGGCAAATTCCAGGATTTTTTCAATCGTCGAATCCGCGGTAATGTCGCCTCTGTACGTGGAAACGCCCGGAATCTCCGCAATTTTCTGAAGGTCGACGCCCAAAACACGCCCGCCGGAAAGCTCCTTTGCCACCTGGAGCCAGCCGCCCGGCGCCGCGCCCAAATCGACAATCGTGTCGCCGCGCTTAATAATATTTGAGTGCTGCTGAATCTGTTTCAGCTTATAAGATGCCCGTGAGCGATAGCCCTCTTTTTGGGCCAAATCATAAAAATAATCCTTTTGGTTCCGCGCCATAAAATTCCCGCCTTCTTCAAATGTTTTTAATTCACTTAAATCTGATAATTCACTTTTTCTTTGAATACTTTCGCTTTGAACGGGCTAAACGTATTTATGATTAATGTTATTAATCTAAAAAACGTAAATCAATTACAGAATTTCAAATTTTTTAATTATTTTAATTTTTTTGATTTTTTCAAAATTTTCAAAATTTTCAAAACTTTCAATTTTATCCGGCGGGTTAAAAAATGGAACAGAATACAAAAACAACAAAGGTTTTCGATTCCGAAACAGCTGATTCGAATCATCCGACGCTTTGGATTCAAAATTCCAAAGGAACGGATTTGTCCGGCAAAACAATCGTTATCGGCGTTACGGGAAGCATCGCCGCCGTCGAAACCGTCAGGCTGGCGCGCGAACTCATCCGATACGGCGCTGATGTTTACGCCGTCATGACCGATGCCGCGCGCCAAATCATTCACGAAGACGCTTTGCATTACGCGACCGGAAATCCCGTCATCACCCGCCTGACCGGCCGCGTCGAACACGTTGAATTTTTCGGCGCAAAAGGAAGCGCCGATTTGTTTTTAATTGCGCCCGCAACCGCAAACACGGTTTCAAAAATTGCCGCCGGCATCGATGACACGCCCGTCACAACTTTTGCAACGACGGCCATCGGCGAAGGAAAACCCGTGATGATTGTTCCCGCCATGCACGAATCCATGTATCGCCATCCGAAAGTTTTGGAAAATCTGAACACATTGGAATCCTGGGGCATGGATGTCATCGGCCCGCGTTTCGAAGAAGGCATTGCAAAAATTGCAGGCACCGACGAAATCGTCTCCCGCGTTCTTCGTGCGCTCGGCGACCAATCTTTTGCCGGAAAAACCGTGTTCATCACCTCCGGATCAACCGCCGAATCCATTGATCCGATCCGCTTGCTGACCAACCGCGCGTCGGGCAAAACCGGCGAGGCGCTTGCCAAAGAAGCCTACGTCAGAGGCGCTGAAGTTTATTTGTTCCACCGCACCAAATCACCGATGGCCGGACTGCCGCATTTCCATGACATTCATGTTGAAAGCGTTTCCGAAATGATTGAAGCCGTCACCGAAAAAATTGCGCTTGCCGACATTCCCGTATCCGGCAAAAACATCCTAATCAGCGCGGCCGCCATTTCCGATTATACGGTTGATAAAAACAATTCCAAAATCAAATCCGGTGTCCGCGGTTTGACAATTACGCTCAAGCCGACGCAAAAACTGATCGAAGAAGCCTGTTACACCGACCCGAATCTTTTCATCGTCGGATTCAAAGCAGAAACGGATGTCACACATCAGCAGCTGATCGATTCGGCCGCCGAAAAAATCGAAGCCGGAATCGCCGACCTTGTTGTTGCCAACGACGTGAAAGAAAAAGGAATGGGAACCGACGAAAACGATGTTTACGTTGTCACCAAAGAGTATTCCGTCAATCATGATTTAAAAACCGTCGTTCCGATTTCGGGAAACAAGAACGAAATTGCAGCGGCTTTGTTTGATTTGATCAGCGATCGCATGGACGAAGAAGAGCCGTCCGTTTTTATTGATCTGGAAATTACCAAGACGGCACATCCTGATGAAAACGGTACGACTGATGTTGATTTTTTGAATAAAATGGGTGATGGTGCTGAATATGTAATTGACACCCCCCCAGGAAACGTAGAAAACCGGCTCAATCTGCTCGAAGAAACAATTGATGATGATTATTTGAATGAAGATGAGAATGATGAAATCATCGGCAGTGATGATTCCGGCGATGACGACGACGATGCCGGCAATGACGACGATAACATTGAAAACGGCAATGTCTCGGAAAAATCTGCTTCTAAAAAATCAACGATTCGCAAAAAACCCGCTCAGATGAGGGGACGCATTTTTAAAAAGAAACAATAAAGGAAATAGGAAATAAGGAAGCATTATGTCTGATTTTTCCCCGCGCACCGCTTTTTCACCCGGACACATCACGGGTTTTTTTCAAATCCGCAATCATGAAAACCCGCACATCAAAGGCTCTGTCGGCGCGGGTTTGGTCTTAAACAAAGGAATTCATTCGACCGTGACGCCTTTTCAAATGTCGGGAGACATTGCGGGGGACACAGTACGGGACACGGAACGGGACACAGTACGGGACGCTGAAATTTATTTAAACGGCGTTGCTGCCGTTAACTCTCATGACTCGACAAACGCGGTTTTAACGGTTGTTTCGGAACTTTCAAGAATTGCCGAAAAAAGATACAACACCTCTTTTCGGTTTAAAATTCAAGAAAACGGCAGTCTCCCCGTCGGCAGCGGCTTCGGATTGTCGGCGGCGGGTGCGCTCAGCACGGCTTTTGCGATCAACAGCTCTCTCTCCCTCGGACTTTCCAAAGACGAATTGATTGAGATTGCGCATTACGCCGAAGTCATCAACGGAAGCGGCCTCGGCGATGTCGCGGGCGAAGCCGCCGGCGGTCTTGCCGTTCGCGAAATTCCGGGCGGTCCGATGCACGGCAAATTTTACAGTATTCCGCTTTCGGAATCCGAGAAGCAAAAGAAAATTTATTGCCTGGTTTTGGGCGAACTTTCAACCAAAGAAGTCATCACAAACGAAGATCAAAGCCGGAAAATCAATCAAGCCGGCGCGTCCGCGCTTCAAAATTTCCTGAAAAATTCGAGTTTGGATTCATTCATGGACGAATCTCTGAAATTTACAAAAAACATCGGCCTGCTCAGTCCCGAGGCAGAAAAAGTGATTGATTCGATTGATGCCGCCGACGGCAAAGCAGCGCAGGCGATGCTCGGCAACACCGTTTTTGCAATCCCGTCTGATCGGGAAAATGCCGGTGAGTATATTTCCGAGTTAATGCAGAAGTTCGGCGACGTTTACGAATGCAAAATTGAAACGAACGGACCGCGAGTTTGTTTGTCGGCGTTTTGATGTTTTTTAATTTTTGGTTTAAGTTTTAAGTTTTAGATTTTAAGTTTTTGAATATTTGAATTGAAATGTTTTAACCTATTTTTGGCGATCAAAATGGAACCGGAAACCGAAACGGAAACAAAAAAACAAGCGCGGTATTTACCGATTCAATGTAAAACGGCGCTTCATTCCGTGAACGGCGGCTTTCCTTACAAAAAAGACTTAAACATTTACCGCGGCTGTGAAAACGGCTGTAAATATTGTTTTGCGATTTATTCTCACAAATATATGAAAGACAAAACAGTCGATGAGACAAATATTGAGATTGAAAATACAGATGAACAAAACAATTCCGACGGCTATTACGATCAAATTTATGTCAAAACAAACATCGCCGAACAGCTGGACAAAGAACTCAGCCGCTCGAATCGAAAGAAAGAAGTGATTAACATCGGCGGCGTTTGCGACAGCTATCAGCGCGCGGAAGCCGAATACGAACTCATGCCCGATATTTTAAGAGTCGTGCTCAAACACAAAAATCCGATTATTATTTCAACGAAATCCGATCTCATTCTTCGTGATTTCGATCTTATCGACGAGCTTTCCAAACACACTTTTGTGAACATCGCCGCAACAATCACAACAACCGATGAAAACCTGGTTTCAAAAATAGAGCCCGGCGCCGTCAGCACGAAACGCCGCTTTGAAATGCTTGAAAAATTCAAGAAAACGGATGCGACAATCGGCGTTCACACAATGCCGGTTCTGCCGTTTTTGACGGATTCAACGGAGAATTTAAGCGCGATTTTTGGAAAAACGAAAGAAATCGGCGCCGAATACATTATCGTACAAACTTTGTATCTTCGAAGTCAAACGAAGAAAACGTATTTGGATTTTATTCAAAACGAATTTCCCGAGTTGTATGAGCCGATGAAATTGCTTTACAAAACGGGAAGTTTGGATAAGGAATATAAACGGAAATTTTATTCGATGCTGAATCCGCTTTTGAAAAAATATGAGCTTTCAACGGATTACATGAAACCGGTAAAAGTTGCGATGGAAAAAGAAAACGGAAATTTAAATGAAAAAGAAATGAAGCAAAAGGCGTTGTTTGATTTTTAATTCACTCTTGTTCTGTTTTGTTTGTGCTGCTGTTGCTGTTTGCCATGCAGGGTGCGTTTTCGTATGTATCATCTCATTTTCATCACATCCGCTCGCTACGCGAGCGTGGGCACAGATTACCTTACCGTTTCCGTTTGCTGTTGCTACCTTACTGTTTCCGTTTGCTGCTGCCTTTCTGTTTTTTGTAAATACAGTTGCTGACTTGCCGGCTTGTTTGCTGCCGCTGCGGCTGCCGGCAGCATGCCGCCGCGTGCGAGCAGCTCCGCTTTTCCAAAAATTCGGCAAAAATAAGTCCTGTGTTTAAAAAATTGAAAATGTACTTTCGTTTTTTAAAAATTCAAAAATAAAAAAGAAAAAGAGAAGTGATTTGAAAATTCAAACCACGTCATACCCGTAATCTTTCGCAAGCTCCAAACTCATTTCTCTCAATTTGAACTTCTGAATCTTGCCGCTTCCCGTCATCGGGAATTCGTCGAGGAAGAAAACGTATTTCGGGACTTTGTAACGTGCAATCTGGCCGCGGCAGAAGTCTTTGACGTCTTCCGGGTGCATTTTCACGCCGTCCTGTAAAATGATGAACGCGCCGACTTCTTCGCCGTATTTTTCCGACGGAACGCCCGCGACTTGAACGTCTTTCACGCCTTCTAATTTGTACAGGAATTCTTCGATTTCGCGCGGGTAAATGTTTTCGCCGCCGCGGATAATCATGTCTTTGATGCGGCCGGTAATCGTGTAATTGCCGTTCTCATCCATCACGCCGAGATCGCCCGAATGAAGGTAACCGTCGCCGTCAATCGCTTCTGCGGTTGCTTTCGGGTTGTTATAATAGCCTTTCATCACATTGTAGCCGCGGCAGCACATTTCGCCGGCAACGCCGGGCGGGCATTCTTCGTACGTTTCCGGATCCAAAACCTTGACATCCGTGAATTCGTACGGGCGGCCGACGGTCAAATAACGGGTTTCGGGCGCGTCGTCGATGCGCGACTGACTCATTCCGGGAGACGTTTCCGTGAGACCGTAAACACTTGTGATGTCGATAAACATCTCTTCATTCACGCGTTTCATCAAATCCGACGGACAAACGGAGCCGGCCATGATGCCGGTTCGAAGGCACGTCAAATCAAACATATCAAACATCGGGTGATTCAATTCCGCGATAAACATCGTCGGAACACCGTAAAGCGCCGTGCATCTTTCCTTGTGAACCGATGCCAGCGTTAAAAGCGGATCGAATTTCTCAATCATCACCTGCGTGCTGCCGTGCGTGAGGCAGTTCATGGTCGCCAAAACAACGCCGAAACAGTGGAAAAGCGGAACGCAGATGCAAAGCTTGTCATCCGGCGTAAATTTCATGTGCTCGCCCGTTAAAAGGCCGTTGTTTGCGATATTGTGGTGCGAAAGCATAACGCCCTTCGGAAAACCGGTCGTGCCGGACGTGTATTGCATATTGACAACATCGTGGCAGTTCACAAGCGCTTTCGCATTTTCCAAAACATCATCGGCGATGTTGCTTCCGAGAAGCAGAACTTCCGCCGTATTGTACATGCCGCGGTGCTTTTCCTGGCCGATGTAAATCACATTTTTCATGCGCGGATATTTCTCGCTCTTTAAGTGGCCGCGCTGACAGGTTTTGAGTTCCGGCAGCATGTCGTATGTCATTTGAACATAATCGCTTTCGAATGTGCCGTCAATAATACAAAGCGTGTGCATGTCCGAGTCTTTGACCAAATACTCAAGTTCATGCTGCTTGTAGCTGGTGTTGACCGTCACGCAGACCGCGCCGATTTTCGCGCAGGCGTACAAAAACGTCAGCCAGTCGGGAACATTTGTCGCCCATAAACCGACATGATAGCCTTTCTGAACGCCGATTGCCAAAAGGCCTTTGGCCATATTGTCAACGCGTCTGTTAAAATCATTCCAGGTAAATCTCAAATCACGGTCGGAATACACGATATATTCCTTGTCGGGCGTTTCTTTCGCCCAATATTCGAGCCAGTCGCCCAAAGTTCTGTCGGAAAGTTCGATTGCCATGTTTTTCTCCTTTTCAGTCTTTTGCTTTTTGTGTCCTTTGTCTTTTTCTTCTCTTGACATCCAGACAAATTAAGCCGGAGCGTAAACGGCTGCAATGATTTTCGCGCCTTTTTCATCTGCGGCGCAGACAAGGTGGCTGACAATCGAGTCATAATAAATGCTGTCGCCCTCATTCAGGATGTATGACTCTTTGCCGTAAATCACTTTCAGCGTGCCTTCCAAAACGTAAATGAATTCTTCGCCTTCGTGCGCGGACATTTCAAGCGTTCCGTCATCAATCGCGTTGATTTCAATAAAGAACGGTTCCATGGAACGGCCCGATTTTTGAGGGGCGAGCGTGAAGAAATTGTTGTGCTTCACGGTTTTTTCTTCGGCGTTAGACGTGTGAATCGTCTCAACCGCTTCATTTTTGCGGCTGACGGCGGGACCGAGATTTTCATCGTCATCTAAAAATGTTCCGAGACGAACGCCCAGCGCACGCGCGATTTTAATCAGCGGCGCTAAAGACGGCACATTCATATCGTTTTCAATATTGTTGATTTGTTCTGTGCTCAGCTGGCTTCTTTCCGCCAATTCTTCGACCGTGATCTGTTTTGATTCACGAATGGATTTGATTTTTGTTCCGATGTTCTTATCGTCTGCCATAATTTCCCTCCTGTTTTTGATAGCCGAATATTTAATTGATGAAATATTCCCGCCGTTATATTCAAGGCGGAATATTTAAACTGAATGTTCAAAAATATTTTAAATGAACAATTAAACTGAAATTAAATTGAAATTAACTGAAATTAAGTTGAAATTAAGTTGAAATTAAATTGGAATTAAATTGAACTTAAGTTGAAATTAAATTGAACTTAAGCTGAAATTTAATTGAAATTAAACTGAAAAGCCGCCGCATTCAAGTGCCTTCTTCCCAGTCATCCATGTAATTGCGCTGCTTTTCGGTCAGCGTGTCAATAACAATATCCATGGACTGCAATTTCAGCATTGCCACGTAATTGTCGATTTCTTCGGGCACTTTGTGAACGCCGTAAGACAATTTGTTCTCGGCGATATATTTGACGCCGAGTGCCTGATTCGCAAAGCTCATGTCCATGACTTCCGCCGGATGGCCGTCGCCCGCCGCCAAATTGACAAGTCTGCCGTCGGCCAAAACATTGATTTTTTTGCCGTCCACAACGTATTCTTTGATATTTCGGCGGACGGTTTTTTCGGATGCCGCCATCTTTTTCAAAGAGTCTAAATCAATTTCCACATTGAAATGACCGGCATTTGCCAAAATCGCGCCGTCTTTCATTCTTTTGAAATGTCTTTCCGTTAAAATGTCGCGGTTGCCGGTTGTTGTGACAAACAGGTCGCCGATTTCTGCGGCCTGCTCCATCGGCATCACACGATAGCCGTCCATACGCGCTTCCAGCGCTCTGACCGGATCAATTTCGGTCACGACAACTTCAGCGCCGAGCCCGTCCGCGCGCATTGCAACGCCGCGCCCGCACCAGCCGTAGCCGCCGACAACGACGGTTTTTCCGGCAACAAGGAGATTTGTTGTTCTCATGATTCCGTCCCAGGCGGATTGTCCGGTTCCGTAGCGGTTATCAAACAGGAATTTTGTTTTCGCGTCATTGACCGCAAGCACCGCCATTTCAAGCGCGCCGTCTTTTTCCATGCCGATTAAACGGTGGATGCCGGTTGTGGTTTCTTCGCAGCCGCCGATGATTTTCGGAATCAAATCGCGTCTTTCTTTGTGAATTTTAAAAATCAAATCGGCACCGTCGTCAATCGTAATGTCGGGGTCGATGTCTAAAACTTTGTCAATCGCTTCGTAATATTCTTCATTCGTGCAGTCGTATTTCGCGTAGCAGGAAATGTTCTCAACCGTGTCGAGCGCCGCTGCGACATCATCCTGCGTGCTGAGCGGGTTGCAGCCGGTAATCGCGACAACCGCGCCGCCGGCAGCCAGCGTTTCAACGAGGACCGCCGTTTTTGCTTCCACGTGAAGCGCCATTGCAATTTTGTGTCCCGCAAGCGGTTTTTCCTTTTCAAAATCCGCGCGGATTTGTTTTAACACGGGCATATGACTGCGCGCCCATTCGATCTTTAAGCGGCCGGATTCCTGCATTTCTTTTAATGATAAATCAGACAATATAGACACCTGTCCATTGAATAATCAAAATTTGAATAAAAATAAAAAAGTATTAATGGAACTTGAAAAAGCAGTCATGAAATATAAAACAACTGTTCGAAACGCCGGAAAAATGACAGAAGAGCGGAAGTAAAAAAGTCAATCAAAAAAGCGGGATCGGTTTGAATTCATTTTTCAAAAAATTGTACGGCGTGCGCGGGCGGCGTGCTGCTGTCAGCTGCATTCGCAGCCGCAGCGGCAGCAAACGGGCCGGAAGCAGGCCGGCAAGTCGGCAACTGTATTTACAAGCAGCAAGGCAGCAGCGGCAAGCAGAAACGGTAAGGCAGCAGCAAACGGAAGCGGTAAGGTAATCTGTGCCCCCGTTTGCGAAGCAAACGGCTGCCTTAAAAATGAGATGATGCAAACGGCGCAGCAGCAAAATATGGGATAATGCAGACAGTGCAATAACAGAACACGGGGATAAAGACAACAAAAACATGAATCAGAGAGATCACAGATCAATCTAAAAAAGAAAGAAAGTAAAATTATTTTTTCAATCTCAATTTCATCGTTTCATCCTGCCATTCCAATCCGTTTCCGATTTTCTTGTAATAATAAAATTTAATCCTGTCTTCTTTTACAATTGCTGCGGCTGCGCGAACCGTCGGGCTGTCGTACGGGAACGTTGAATAAAGCGAAACCAGCCGGCTGCCGTGCCAGCATTTGGTGCCTTCCGTGTGTGACGTGTGTCCGCGGATGACGAGCTGAAGATTGTTTTGTTTGAGGAATTTTTGCGTCAAATCCGGTCCCACGCGATAAACGCCGCTGCCGCGCCCCGACAGCGCGATTCCGTCTTCCGGTCCCGGGTCGTTCCAAATGTAGGGTTTGGGATTCTTTTTGGAAATGTCTTTTAATTTTTCATCGGAGATTCCGGCGATATTTCCGTGAACGCAGAAAATTGAATCGTTTAAAACGGCTGCAATCGGAAGCCGGTCAAAAACAGTATTTGCGGTGTCAAACAATTCGGGATGATGAATCAAATCGTCGCTGAACTCAAACCAAGCGCTTAAACCGCGTGTTTCATGATTGCCGCGGAGCAGAATCACGCTTTTCGGATCTTTGAGCTTTAATTCAAAAAGCAAGTTGAGAACGGCAACCGATTCGGATCCTTTGTCGATGTAATCGCCGAGAAAAATCATGGCGTCGACTTTTTTCTTTTCGGCGAATTTTAAAATAAATTTGAGCGTCTGCAAATCGCCGTGAAGGTCGGCAACAATTAAGGTTTTCTTGAATTTCGGAAATAAAACGGCGTCCTCTTTCTTCAGAATCGGCTCGATACGCTCCAAATTTTTACGAAACCTTTCTTTTTCCCTCTGACTCGACATAGACATACCCGATTCGTGCTGTTAAATAAAATGTCATGCTGATTATATATATCGTTTTTCAGTTCACTTCATTTGAAATACGTTTCATTTCAAATCGTTTATTCCGAATTCTTATTAAAGTATAAAACTCATTTAATGCCTGTTATTTTGTTTATTATCTGGATTTATTATTTCGGTTTATTATTTTGTTTAATATTCCGGTTTATTATTCTTGTTTATTATTTCAAAAAAATCAAATTATTCTTTAACTTTCATTGAGTGATTCTGATGTCAATTCTCATAAAAAATGCTTACATCGCAACAATGGACAAAGACGGAACAAGCGAGATTCCAAACGGCTTTCTTTTGATTGAAGACAATTTAATTTCTCAAATCGGAGACAATTCAAACGGCGCCGCCGATAAGATTGCCGCCGATAAAGGGATTGGCAAAGTCATTGACGCTGAGGGCGCGATTCTTATGCCCGGCCTTTCCAACACGCACACGCATCTCGGAATGACGCTTCTGCGCGGCTATGCGGATGACATGGCGCTCAAAGACTGGCTGGAGAAGCAGATCTGGCCGGCGGAAGCGAATCTGACGGCAGAAGACGTGTATTGGGGATCGCTGCTCGGCTGCCTTGAAATGATCCGCTCGGGAACGACGGCGTTTTGCGACATGTATTTCTTCATGGACGAAACGGCCAAAGCGGTTGAAAAAGCCGGAATCCGCGGCTGTCTTTCTTACGGCATGATCGAATTCGGCGACGCCGAAAAAGGAACCAAAGAGTTAGCGGTCAACGAAAAACTTGTTTCGGACTGGCAGGGAAAGGCAAACGGCAGAATCACGACAATGTTCGGCCCGCACGCGCCCAACACCTGCAGTCAGGCATTTATCGCCCGCGCCAAAGAAGCGGCGGAAAAAGCCGGCGTCGGGGTTCACATTCATGTTTTGGAAACCGAAGCCGAGCTCAATTATATGAAAGAAAATTTCGATATGTGTTCGGTTCATCATTTGGATGCCGTCGACTTTTGGAACACGTCAAAAGTTCCGGTTCTGGCGGCGCATTGTGTTTGGATGTCCGACGGCGACATTAAGCTTTTCGCGGAAAAAGGCGTGACGGTTTCTCACAATCCGATCAGCAACATGAAATTGGCTTCGGGCATTGCGCCGATTCAAAAAATGCTTGACGCCGGCGTTATTGTCGCGCTCGGAACGGACGGCTGCGCTTCAAACAACAACCTCAGCCTGTTTGAAGAAATGAAAACCGCCGCGCTTTTGCAAAAAGTCGGGACGATGGATCCGACAGCGCTTCCCGCCAAAGCCGTTGTTGAAATGGCAACCGTCAGCGGCGCTCAAGTCATTGACAAACAAACGGGCGTTCTCAAAACCGGCGGCAAAGCCGACATGATCTTGGTGGATGTCAATAAAGCCAATGCGGCACCGATTTTTGACGTTTATTCCCATTTGGTTTACGCGGCCGCCGGCAGCGATGTGAAAACAATGATTGTGGACGGCAAAATTCTGATGGAAGATTACAACGTTTTGGTCATGGATGAAGAAGAAGTCATGAAAAAAGCAAAAGAATGCGCGTATTCGCTGGCGGAACGGGCAAAGCAAAAAGAATGAATAAAATCTAGGGTCATGAGTAGAATAGAATGAAGTTTTCATAGGAATTTCAGGAATTTATTTCATGATTTTTTACTATTTCCATTAATCTTGTTGCATTATAACTCCTCTCGGTACTGAATTTTAAATACAGGATTCGTACCAAATCCGGAACAGAATTTTTACAGACATTAATTTTTGTTTGCAAAAATTTTAAAACGATTTTTCAACAAATTTTTCGGTAACAGTGTGTTTATTTTATATTGGGATTGTTGTGCTGTTCTCATCTTGGCCCTAAAATTATTCAACTTTTGAAATTGACTCATTTGTTTATTTTAATAATTTTTCAACAAATTTATTTCAGTTTTTCATTCATCCAATTATATCAATAGCTTATGAATATAATTTGTTTTACTCAATCAATTATATATATTCTGTATTTTATAATCCTTAATGTCGATCCGAATTTAATCTGACAATTCATTAAATTCTTCCGATTGGCCGGCCGTTTTGTCTGATTTGGCGGCATCGGGTTTGATTCGCATAATGAATTTCGGAGTTTTGAAAAAAGCTCTCTCAAAAATTCTTTTTGAAACTCTGAAATATCTCTAAAAACCAAACACATTAACCCAAACCAACAATCAAAAACAAATCTTGAAGTAAAATCCGTAAAACAAAAAATCAGACATTTGTATTCATTCAAAAATTATTCAAATTTGTTCAAAATTATTCAGAATTATTTTAATTATTCAAAATTAAATTCGGCCGCACAACCCGAATTGAATAAAAACGTAAAACCAAAAACGGCTGTAAAACCTCTCTCAAAACGAATAACCACAAACACACACAACAAGCCCGAAAACAAACTGAAAACAATAAAAAGGCAAAACGAATAAAAACAATAAAAAACGAACAAAAGCAACAAAAAAACGAACAAAAGCAACAAAACAAAAACAAATTTAATAAACCGAAAAACGCCGTTTCAATTTAAGCAACGCGGAAACGGGCGTTTTTCGGTGTTTTCTGATTTTTAAAGCAATTTTATTTTTAAAACTGATTTTTTATTCTTCAATCATCATCAATTTTAAAAGAACTGCTTTTTGAGCGTGAAGTCTGTTTTCCGCCTGGTCAAAAACGACCGAATGCGGGCCGTCAATGGCGCCGGCCGAAATTTCAAGGCCGCGGTGCGCGGGCAGGCAATGCATGACAATGACGTCCGGCTTTGAAACGGCGATTAATTCTTCATTAATCTGATAGCCTTCAAAGTCTTTGAGGCGCTTGGCTTCTTCTTCTTCGTCGCCCATGGAAACCCAAACGTCGGTGTACAAAATGTCGGCATCGGCCGCAGCTTCCAAGGGGTTGTCCGTAATCGTTAAAACGCCGCCGAGCTCGCGGGTTTTGATGATGAATTCTTCGGCCGGCTCATATCCTTTCGGGCAGGCCGCAACGATTTCCATACCGACAATCGCGCAGGCGAGCATCAAAGAATTGCAGACATTGTTGCCGTCGCCGACCCAAACAAATTTCATGTCCGAGATTCGGTTTTTGTATTCTTTGATTGTTAAAAGATCGGCCAAAACCTGGCACGGGTGTTCCTTGTCGGAAAGCGCGTTGATGACGGGAACGCTGGCGTTTTCGGCAAGCTTGACCAACGTGTCGTGAGAATAAACGCGGGCCATGATGCCGTTTAAATAACGCGACAGCACTTTTGCCGTGTCCTCGACGGTTTCACCGCGTCCTATCTGAATGTCATTGGAATTTAAATAAACGGCATGGCCGCCCAAATCGTTCATGCCGACCTCAAAAGAAACACGCGTACGCGTCGATGATTTCTCAAAAATCATACCCAAACTTTTATTTCTCAAATGATCAGTAATTTTACCCTGGCTTCTTTTCTCTTTCATTTCTTCCGCCAAGTCCAAAATGCCGTAAATGTCTTCCAAAGACAAATCCGCCATCGAAAGCAAACTTTTCATTTTCTGTCACCTGTATTTTTAAACCTGCAAAACACAATACGAACGCAATACGAACATAATTCGAACACAATACGAACATAGTTCGAACACAATTTTGTTTGCAGCAACGTTTATTTTATCTGTAAATTAAAGTTTCGTTTATTCAGGAATAAAATTAAATTTTAAACTTAAATTAAAAAATTAAATTAAAAAATTAAATTAATTTTCCGAACGCAGTTCATTCATGTGGTCAATTCTTTTTTGAACCAAATCGGCGGTTCCGATATCTCTTCTGAAAAACAGATCGCCTTTGACTTTGGTGTCAAGCGCATCCTGCGCAATCTTTTCGGCCGCGGTAATCGTGTCCGCCAAACCGACAACGCCGACAGCTCTGGAGCCTGTCGTGTAAATTTTCCCGTCTTTTTCATACACGCTGGAATAATAAACAATCAGATTCGAGTCCGGTCCCGTTGTTCCGTCCGCAATGACGCCTTCTGTTAATACCGTCACTTCGGAATCCTTTTTCGGTTCATCCGGATAGCCCGCAGGCACGGCATATTTGCAGACCGTTGCTTTGCTTGAAAATTCAATCCCAAGCTGATCCAACGTCCCTTCGGCCACGGCTTTCATGATCTCGACCATATCGGTTTTTAAAAGAGAAAGCACATTCATCGCTTCAGGGTCGCCGAAACGGGCGTTGTATTCGATTAATTTCGGGCCGCGCTTGGTCAAAATAAACTGGCCGTAAAGAATGCCTTTGAATTCTTCTCCGGTTTCTTTCGGGAAAGCCGCAATCGTTTCTTTCATGATTCTTTTGGCAGTTTCATATTCTTCGGGCTTGAGGAACGGCAGCAATGCGCCGGCGTTGGTGTAAGCGCCCATGCCGCCTGTGTTGGGGCCGACATCGCCTTCATAAGCGCGTTTGTGATCCTGTGCGGTCGGGCAGAACGCCAAGTTTCTGCCGTCGACAAACGCCTGAAGCGTGAATTCTTCGCCGATGAATCTTTCTTCAATCACAACGCTGTCGCTTTTGAGAACTTCTTTGGTGTATTCTTTGGCGGCGGCAATATCGGGAAGCTGATCTCCCATCACTTTCACGCCTTTTCCGCCGGTGAGGCCGGCCGGTTTTACGGCAACGTCTTTTAACTTGTCAATAAATTCGGCGGCTTCTTCATAATTTGTAAAAACAGCGTATTCGGGATTGCCGTCAATGCCGTGTTTTTCAATAAAACGGCGCGCCCATGCTTTATCGGTTTCAATTTTCGCGCAATTCTTTTTCGGGCCGACGGCCGGAATTCCCGCGTCCCAAAGCGCGTCTGAAACGCCCGCCGAGAGCGGTGCTTCGGGGCCGATGAACGCCAGATCAATTCCGTTCTCTTTTGCAAAAACGGCGATTGACGCGGCATCTTTTTCATCGTGAATCAAAATCTCTTCTGAAAGCGCGGCGATTCCGGGATTCTTTTTAGACATCACCGTGTAAAGAAGCGGGTTTTGAGGGCTTCTTTTAACTGCCGATGCAATTGCATGTTCACGGCCGCCGCCGCCGACTAATAAAATCTTCATGACTGTTTCCTCAAACAATATAATTTATAAATTCAAAAAAGTGTCAAAAACAAATAACAATAATGAATCACAATCTAACGAATAACAACTGATACAATTGATAATGCAGAATTAAAATATAAGATTAAAAATTCACTCACTGATTATGATTTTTAAAATAAACGGAATTGATTAAACTTCTGATAAATTAAGAATGGAATAAATCCGTTTTACCTATTTAAGATTTCCGTGCCGGCCGGATTTGTTAAAAACAGTTTGCAGTCAGTTACTTTTCCGGCTTTTTTCGTCCTTTCTCAAATTCCATGTCTGCTGCTTTTTCACGGATGATACTTCTGAGAAGGGTCATTTCATCTTCGGTAAACATATTGCTGTCGGGAACGAATGAAGGCTTTTCGTCGTATTTGCTTAATAAATCCGAAACAGCCTGGTTCAAAAAGTCCGAAATGCTGGCGAATTCTCCGCTCTCCACGAGTTTTTCAACTCTCTTTTTGTGGACAGGACTGATTGTCCCGCTGATAACAGGTTTCTTGCGCGTGTATGCTTTCGCCATATTTATGAAATCGGTATTGGTGGTAATTAAATTCGATTCAGACAATTGTCTAACTATTGTATTTCCAAAACAACAATTTAAATAAATATATAATATTCAAACATATAATAATTTGATTTATATGGATTCATATTTTATGTTTTTTGATTGAAAGCATAAATTAAAATAGCATCTGATGACATATTCATATGAAATTCATTTAAAAAACAAATTCATATTTCTATCAATTCATCAATCATTTTATCAAACGCAGCGGCTTTTCGGGAGGGAACGGATGAAAATTTCAAGCAGATTCAGCATCGCAGTGCATATTGTTCTGACAATTGCCATTCTCGGCGAAAAACAAAAAATGACTTCCGACTTTTTGGCTTCCTGCATTTCCGTCAACCCTGTCGTCATCCGCCGGATTTTGGGACAGCTTAAAAAAGCAAACTTGGCCGATGTGAAAGCCGGCGAAGGCGGCGCCTATTTGATGAAAGATTCTTCCGAACTGACGCTGTTTGATATTTTTCAGGCGGTTGAAGTGGTTGAAGATATTTCCCTTTTTAATTCTCATAAACAGCCGGAAACATGCTGCCCGGTTGACTGCGCGTCCTGTCCGCGAATGACCGGCGCTTCTGAAATCTGTTCGCATTCTCCCGATGCGGGCGAGCCGGACAGTCTGCCGGCCGACGGCAATGCCGCATGCTGCTATATTCACGGCAAAATTGAAACGCATTTGGCGGCGGCGCAGGCGGCAATGGAGAATTCTTTGAAAGAGACGACAATTGAACAAATCATTCTTGAATTGTCTTCTTGAATTGTTTTTTGTTATTCTTCTTATTATCTTCTTAATTTGTTTTTAAAAATTTAAAAAATACAAAATCTTAAATAATAAAACCGGTTTAATTATATTGTTGTAACTGTTTCAGTTACAACGAAAAACGACTTTTCAAAAAACGGCTTTTCAAGTTTTAATTTTAAATGAATGCAATAATTTAGATTAATCAGATTAATGCAAAATAAATCACATTGGTGTGGATTATCATGAAAATTATCGGAATTACAGCCAGCCCCCATGAAAATGGAAACACAGCGACCCTTGTTAAAAAATCCCTGGAAGATGTTGCCGCCAAAGGCGCAGAAACCGAATACATCGACTTGGCAAAATTAACCATTCACCCTTGCAAAGGATGCAATTACTGCAAAGCGCATGACACCTGCGTTCAAAAAGACGATTTTGCCGGCGTCATGGAAAAATTTGTCGGCGCCGACGGCATTTTGATGGGAAGCCCCGTTTATTTCTTTGACATTACTGCTCAGGAAAAAGTTTTCATTGACAGGCTTTATGCTTGCGTCGACGGACAGTCCCAGTCCAGAATTCCGCCGGGCAAAAAAATGGGTTTCATTTATTCCCAAAGCACACCTGACAGAAATGCATTTGACGCCAATTTGGACAAATACAACCAAGTGGCAGGCATGCTCGGCATTGAGCCGGTCGGCAAATTTGTCTCCGTCGGAAACGTTTCGGAAAATCCGGCAGAAATCGACGGCGCGGTTGCGATTGCCGAAAAATTGCTGTAATTTCAATAAAAATCAAACGGCAGCTTCAGAATCATTTTGAATTTTTGAATCGGATCCGCTTTTGGCGATCCGATTTTTTTTGTAAAAGGAATTCCGATTTCTTTTCGGGTTTCGTTTTTTCTTTTTCGAATTTTTGTTTTCTTTCGGGTTTTCGTTTTCTTTCGGGTTTTCGTTTTCTTTCGGGTTTTCGGTTTTTCTTTTTCGAGTTTTTATTTCCTTTCGGGATTTTGTTTTTTTTGTTTTCGTTTTTTGTTTTCGTTTTTTGTTTTCGATTTTTTTTGTTTCTTTTCGAATTATTTGAAATTTTTCCGAACATTTTTTTCAAACTTTCTTTATAACTCTTGTCCTCGGGATTTTTTCTTCAAACAATTCGAATGACAAATCGTTATAAATAATCTGTTCTTTTTTGAATTTTGTTTTCTACTGTTTGATGTATCTTGTATTTGTTTTTATTTTTCTTATTTTCTTTGTCGCTCTTTTGCAGCTGTATTTTTGAAATTATATATCCAAAATCAAATAATGTTTGCGGAATCATTGTTTATTCTTAATCTATCATATTTGTTCATGTTAGTTCCGCAAGATATTTATAACACCAAAGAATCGACGAAAATGCAGGTTGAAAACTTGCGAGAGAGTTAGTGATTAAAAAAATTAAAGGAGAGTGTAAAATTTGAAAGGATTTGCCATGCTCGGCATCGGAAAAGTCGGATGGATTGAGAAAGATGCGCCGAAAGCAGGACCGTATGATGCGATTGTCAAGCCGCTGGCTGTTGCCCCATGTACTTCTGACATTCACACTGTTTGGGAAGGCGCTTTGGGTGACCGCAAAGATTTGATTTTAGGTCACGAAGCGGTCGGCGAAATTGTCGAAGTCGGCGATGAAGTGAAAGACTTTAAAGTGGGCGACCGCGTCATTGTTCCGGCAATCACGCCGGACTGGAGATCCGAAGCTGTTCAGCAGGGATTCCAGCAGCACTCGGGCGGCATGCTTGCCGGCTGGAAGTTTTCCAACTTTAAAGACGGTGTTTTCGCAGAAGAATTCCACGTGAATGATGCTGACATGAACTTGGCGATCATGCCCAAAGGTATGTCTTTGGAACAGGCCGTTATGCTTCCCGATATGGCGCCGACAGGTATTCAGGGCGCGGAATTGGCCCGCATTAAGCCCGGAGAAACTGTTGCCGTTATCGGTATCGGTCCGGTCGGTTTGATGTCCGTTGCGGGCGCCGCCATTTTGGGAGCCGGAAGACTGTTTGCCGTCGGCAACCGTCAGGTCTGTGCCGACTTGGCAACAGAATACGGTGCAACCGACATCATTGATTACAAAAAGGGCGACATCGTCGAACAGATTATGAAAGCCACCAACGGTAAAGGCGTTGACGCCGCAATCGTTGCCGGCGGTTCTTCCGATTCGCTCGGACAGGCGATTGAAATCACACGCCCCGGCGGAACAATTTCAAACGTCAATTATTTCGGATCCGGCGACACAATTCCGATTCCGCGTCTGGCTTGGGGCAACGGTATGTCCCACAAAGATATCCGCGGCGGACTCGTTGCCGGCGGCCGTCTGAAAATGGAACAGATGGTCGACCTTGCTGTTTACAACCGGATTAAACCCGAAAAGATGGTCACTCATGTCTTTGACGGGTTTGAAAACATGGAAAAGGCTCTTTTGTTAATGAAAGACAAGCCTAAAGACCTGATTAAACCGGTTGTATTGCTCGAATGAGCTTAAAACGAAAATCGGGAACATTTTGGGCAGTTCCCCAAAGTGGACTCAAAAATTCAACCCCCGAAAAACAATCCCCGTAAAAACAAAGCCGTCTGCGCTTGTCAGACGGCGTTGTTTTTTACTTTTTCTGCGCGGCTTGTCTTGCCGTCCCGCGCGCGAACGCATCATTTTTTAAAAAAGCAAAATCGAGTGTTCGATTTTGTTTTTATTTTTATTTTTATTTTTATTTTGTTTTTGATTTTTTAAATATGACTCTTTTAACATTTCAGTGCAAGTCATCGTTTTCTTCGCGATAATCGGCGTCGCTGTTGTATTCTTCGGAATCCCTGCCGGCTGAATTTGATGTGTTGTATCCGATTGTATACACCTGCAGGTTTTTTGTGCCGTAATTCAGCATTTTGATTGCGTATCCGGTGATGAAAAGGATTAAAACGGAAATCGTCGTCAGGCCGAGGCCGAACAGGTTGATGAGGGAACGCCAGAATGAGGGATCCGTCTCCATTGTCATGTAATTGTAAATGCCCAGAACCAGCGGCAGCACGGCGGCAATATACAAGGCGTATGAAACGAATTTTAAATTGTAAATGAAGCTTTCTTTATCGTTGTTCAGGTACGACGGGAAAGCGGTTTCCATTTTTTTGGCAAAGGCGGCAATCAGAAATAAAATTGCCGTCGGGATGTATAAAAACGGAAGCGGAAATATGAATATCGGAAATAAGAAGATTTGAATGACGGAACAGACGAGCAAAACCCATCCGGCCAGCGTCAGCATTTTGTAGAAATCTTTTGCCATGAAATCCCTCTCTTTATGTTTTTGATTTGTTTTATTTCGTTTGTTTTTTGTTTGGTTTGTTTTATTTTTGATTTGTTTAATCTATTTCTATATTGATTTTTGATTCTTAATTTTGCTCTTTGACCCATTCGATGAATTTGTCCAGCGCGCGCCTTCTGTGTGAAATCGTGTTTTTGAATTCGATGCCGAGTTCGCCGAATGTTTTGCCGTTGTAATCAAAAATCGGATCAAATCCGAAACCGCCGTCGCCGCGCTCTTCATGCGCGATTTTGCCGTCAACCGTTCCGGCAAACGTAAGCGGTTCTTTTCCGGGCTCGCAAAAAGCAATCACGGTTTTGAAATAAGCGTCGCGGTTTGTTTCATTTTCCATGAGCTTTAAAACGCGCGGATTGCCGAGATGGTCTTCAACAAAACGGGAGTAGGGGCCGGGAAATCCGTTCAGCGCTTTGATGAAAATGCCGGAATCGTCGACCAAAACGGGAATTTTGAGGTCTTCGGCGGCCGCTTTTGAGGATGCGGCGGCAATCGGCTCCAAATCATCGGCTTGAATTTCGGGATAATCCCCTTTGTTTTGAATCGCTTCTATTCCGACCGATGCCAAAATTTCTTTAATTTCCGCGAATTTGCCGGCGTTGCCTGTTACAAAAACAATTTTTTCATACGCCGGTTTTCGTTCTTCATTTTCCATTTTATTCCTCTTTCGCTTTTTTCGCTCATTTTCCTTCAATATACCTGCCGCGCATTTTGATTTCTTCGGCGCGTTTTAAAATGATGTCTGCATCCGTATAATTTTTCCGATAGCCTTGGGCAAATAATTCTTTCAGGCGTTTCGGGTTTTTGTGAGAACTGTCAAATGTTTGAAATAAAACGTGAATGTCAACGCCTTTGGATTCGACGCTGTTTTCCGAAAACGAAAGCCCGAAATCAATTAAATATAATTTTGATTCGTTTGAATAAATCATGTTTGACGTCGTCAAATCGCCGTGAATAATGTTGTTCGCGTGAAGCTTCCCGATTGTTTTTCCGACTTCTTCGGCGATTGTTTCATTTTCATCAATCACGAATTTGAGCGGGGCGCCTCTGATTTGTTCCATTTTGACGGCATAATCGGAGACGCCGTAAATGACGGGGACAGGAATGCCGCACCGGCGGGCTTCTGTCAGCATCCGGACTTCCGTTTTGGTTCTTTCTTTTCTCAGCTTGGCATCAATCTGAGGGAGGCGGTAGTTCTTTTGAATGCGTTCTTTGACAACCATTTCTTCGGTTTCGTCTTGTTCGTCCGCTGCCATTTTGAATTCTTCTTCAAATCCGTAGGATTTTGTTTCGGCATGAACAACGGCTTCGGCGCCGTTCTGCATTTTCTTGATTTCTTCGGCGCGGTTGATTTGTTTTTCCGGTTTCCACGACACTTTTACTTCGTCGGGACGGAATCCGGCGTCGACTTGTGATTCTTCAACGCTGAGCGTGTCGCCCGCTTTAAACATCAAAAGGCCGGTGTACGCAATCATCGCGCCGTTGTCGCCCATGAATTTCTTTTCGGGAACGAAAAACTTCGCGCCGCGGTCGGCGCACATTTGTTCGAGCATTTCGCGGATGCGGCTGTTGGCGCCGACGCCGCCGGCCAGCAAGACTTCGTTTTTGCCGGTGTGGGCAAGCGCGCGCTCGGTGACTTCAACGGCCATCGCGAACGCGGTTTCCTGATAGGAATAACAAACGTTTGCCAAAACGGTTTCATCATTTTCACCCTTCTCACCATTTTTTTCACCCTTCTCACCGTTTTTTTCACCCTTTTCGCCGCTTTTTTCACCTGTTTCATTCTTTTCATCAATATTGTTCTTGTTCGGATTTGATTTTTCTTTCAAGGCGCGCGTCGCGGCGGTCGAAAGTCCGGAAAAGAAGAAATCCATGCCTTTGACGGTGTAGGGCAATTCAATGTATTCGGCGGCGTTTTTCGCGTACTTCTCAACGAGGGGGCCGCCGGGATGCGGGAGTCCGGCCGATCTTGCGAATTTGTCGAGCGAATTGCCGAGCCCGATGTCAAGCGTTTCGCCGAAAACGCGGTACGCGCCGATTCCGGGCTCGTTTTCTTCGTAAGCCAGCACTTGAGAATTGGCGCCGCTCACGTAAAGCGTAATCGGATCTGTTGCGTCCGTCTTCCAAAGGCCGACTTCGATGTGCGCGACGCAATGATTGACGCCGACGAGCGGTTTTTCGAGCATTAGCGAAACCATGCGCGCCGCCGTTCCGACGATTCGAAGACACGGGCCGAGCCCGGGGCCTTTTGAAAAAGCAACGGCGTCAATGTCGGATTTGGAATATCCTTTTTCTTCAAAGGCGCGGAAAAGTTCGTCAATGACTTCGCCGACGTGCGCCGCGTGGTGCTGGGCGGCTTCGCGCGGGTGGATGCCGCCGGCTGCGGGCTTGTAGGTGCGCGTCGATTCGGCGATAACATCGTCTTCATTGACGATTGCGGCGCTTAAGTTCCAGGCGGTTCCTTCGATTCCGAGAACGATTGTCACAAAATTTACCTCATAATGAATCAAAATCAGTTTAATGAATTGAGTTTTGGGAATTAAAAGAATGTATTGAATTAAATCTTTTCTCAAAATTTGAAAATTCAGAAAATATAATTCTTAAAAATAAAACAAAAATGAAATTAAACATGACCTACTTCCCGAAAATATAAATATGTCCACATTTTCTTTACAATTGAAGAATTTTTGAAGAGCTTTCACTTCAAAAATTAAAATACAAAAATTTCGAGGTGAATTTATGTGGTCTGAATCAGTCGATGAAATGTTTACCTACATCGGGAAAGCGCCTGAAAAAACACCTGAAGAAGAGGAAGAAATAAAGAAACTCTTAAAGGAAGCCCAAGAAGATTGGGACCGTCAAATGCTGAGAATTAAAATGGGATATAAATTGGACGGGACGAAATACAAACCCGGTGAAAACTTCCCCGATGAAAATAATGAAAATAATGAAATTCAATAATTCAATATTGATACATCAATCCGCAATCCGAATTTCAATAAACCTGCATTAAACCGGAATATTTCATTCCGGTCAGCAGTTTTTGTTTTATCTTTTAGTTCGATTTTTCGTTTATTTTAACTCGGTTTTTGGTTTATTTTAGTTTCGATTTTAGTTTCGATTTTAGTTTCGATTTTAATTTCTTTTTTGTTTTTCGCATTGAATGAAATTTTATTTACGTTCGAATCCGAAAAACCAAAAACCTTAATTTTTGTCTTTGTACGCCCATGTGATTTCCGAAATCGTCGGGTCATCGCTTTCAAATCTTTCCGTATGCCATTTGTTTTCTTTGGCGATAATTCTCAGCATACGGACTTCGCCCGTGCCGTCTTTGAATGAAATTTCAATGTCTTCGAATTCTTCGAGGCAGCGGCCGTAAACAAGGAAAACATAATCGCGGACAATTCCTTCATCCCTTTGAAGATGAATGTGCCGAATGCCCGGAATGACAAATTCAAGCGTGTCATCTTCATTCACGGTGACGGCCGATTCATTGTCGCGGTCTTTATCCACACATAATTTGCCGGTAATCTTGCTTTCCGCAAGCACCTTTTTAAAATTGCATTCTCTGTTAAACGGCCTGTCTTCATGTTTTTTGCTGATCATAGTTTTTCATCTCTTGGTTTTGTTTTTGTTTATTTTTTGTTTGTGTTTTTTTATATTTTTTTACGTTTTTGTTTTTAATCGGCATTAGATTTTTTAATTTAATGCTACTGATATATTAATTTTTAATTATATATTTATTTTTATTGTTCCGGAGGAAATTCTTCAAAATTACCGAAAGAAATGAAAAATAAACAGCGAAGAAGAATGAAAACGAATGAAAAATAATAAAAAACAAAAATAAAAAACAAAAACAGAAAAATGAAACCTTTCAAAAAAGGTTTCAATTTTTCGGTTTAATCAAAAAAACATACCCGACAACACCCGCAATAACCAAAATCAAAAAGCCGCCGACCGCAATCCAAATCCATTGATTGCCGCTTTTTTCAGTCTTGTTTTCGGAACCGTTGTTTTCGGAATCTACGGTGTTGTCTGTCAAATCTGTTTTATCGGTCGAACCTGTTTTGCCCGAATCTTGGGTTGAAACGCCTCCAAATCCATCCTCCGTCTTTGAATCCGTCTTCACCGTCTCGGTTTCAGCCGTCACGACTTTTGCGCTTCCGAATCCCGAGCCGCCGCCGTTTGACTTTGAGGTAATTTCAGTCATATAAATCGGAATAAAAGAATTGCCGATTGTGTCAATGCGCGGTGTTGAAACAAGATGCTCATACGTTGTAACGTCTCCGTTGTAATCAAACGAAAAAGAAGTTTCCGTTGTTCCGTCGGAAGGCAGCCACATTGTCACCGTTCCTGTTTCATAATAGTCGGAACTGCTTCCGACTCGTGATTTCGCATCCGCTCGTGTTTCGGCTTTGTAAGCGCCGGCAGTTACAAGGACGTTTTCCAATTTGTTTTCGTCATTGTTGTTATCCATCACCGTAAAACTGATCGGATAAATCTCACCACCTGCTTCATTTTTAAATTCAGCCATTGCCGTCTCCGGCTGATCCAAAATCAAAACATTACCGCTTTCGATGATAACTTTGGCTTTTTCATCGTCATTATCGATTCCCACTCCGGGAGCACCCCGGCCGATTCCGCCCGAAACCGCAATAATGTCAGTTTTTTCGCCGGAAATTTGAATTGTTCCGGTGACAGAACCGCCGTTGCCGACGTGGTGAATAAATTCGTCGTCGGTGTAGACGTCGCCGCCGCCGCCGCTTCCAATTGCGGAACCGCCGCCGCCGCCGCCGCCGCCGCCGCCTGTTGCTGTAATATCACAATCAGTATTAATTAAAATGTTTTCAACAAAACCGCCGTCGCTGCCGCGGCCGCCGCCACCGCTTCCTACAGCAGCACCTCCTCCTCCTCCTCCTCCGATGCTGTCGCCGCCTATTGCTTTAATAACACAATTATCTTCAATTGTAATTGTTCCAACAGAACCGCCACTGCAGCTGATGCCGGTGCCGCCGCCACCGCTTCCTATGGCAGCACCGCCACCGCCTTCACTACCGCCGCCGCCTGTTGCTTCAATTACACAATTATCTTTTATTGTAATTGTTCCAACAGAACCGCCGCTGCTGCCGTCGCTGCCGCCGCCGCTTCCTACAGCAGCACCGCTGCCGCCGCCGCCGTGGCCGCCGCCGCCTTTCGCCGTCAATTTCCCTTTATTAGATATTTCTGTACTCAAAGAAGAAATCGTAATTTCACAACCTTCGGGAACTTCCAATCCGGCTTGTCCCGCATCATTTGCAGTTCCGCCGGTCAAATAATTGTCTCCTTCGAGAATGAGATTAACATTTGCGCCGTTTTTTAAAGAAATGGCAGGTAATGTTTCGTTTGAAATATTGAGGGCATTGATTTGAAGTTTAAGTTTCACACGGGTATAATCACCGTTATAAGAAATTGTGTTTGATGTTGTCGCCGTATCTGAATCTGTTTGATAAATATTGATTGTTTTATGTGTGGGAACCATATCGGACTGACCGGAACTATGAGCAAGTGATACGTTTGTATCATCAATAACGGTTATTATAATGTCTCCGTCTGCTAAATTAAAGCCAGATGGAACCGGATCTGCTGTTGATATACCGGCCATTAAAACAAACATTAAACAAGCGATTCCCGCAATCGTTAAAATTCGTGAAATTTTATTTCGTTTCATAATTTATTCCTTCAACAGATTTTTTGAAAAATATAATAGTTATACAATGGTTGTATTAATTAATCGTTATTTCAGATTTATTGTTATTAAAATTTGTGTCAAATGAACAATTAAATTAAAAATAATATGAGTTTTGTAAAAAATGGATTCTGTTGTTAAAAATAAGGGATAATAATAAAAAATAACAAATTTAAATGAAAAAATAAAATGAAAAAATAAAAACAAAAAGTAAATTGAAAACAAAAAAGTAAAAATGAAAAAAGATTATTCCTCGCCGTCATCGACGACGAGAATCTTATCGGCTTCTTTGCTGTCTTTTTGAACGCAGTTGCTGTTTTCCTGGCAGTAAAGAATTTCATCAATGGTTTCGGCGGTGATTAATTCGCCGGGGATGCAGATCGGAATGCCGGGGGGATAAATCATCACGGCTTCGGCGGCCACATGGCCGACGGCCTCGCCGATGGGAATGGAAATCTTGTCGGCGTAAAACGCTTGTCTCGGGGACATGATCTGCGGCGGGACATACACGATTTCTTCGGGAATGTCAAGCATTTCATATTTGCCGTAATACGTTTCCGCGAGATCTTTGAATGCGTCGGCCAATTTCCAAACCGTTTCTTTCGTGTCACCGACCCCGATGACGGCCAAAACAATCGTCGGCTCGGCAAGCTCCAATTGAATCCCGTATTTTTCAAACATAATGTCGTAAACATCAAAACCGTCCAAACCGAGTTTCGTCACGTTGATGACAATCTTCGTCGGATCATACGTCATCGACGTCACGCCTTCCTTTTCATCCAAAACCGAAAGCCCCGGAATCTTGGAAATCTCTTTCTTCACCTTCCGGCATTCATGAACAAGTTCGCTGAAAATTTCCTCCCCTTGTGTCGCCAAAAGTTTGCGCGAAGATTCCAAAGACGCCATCAGCAAATAACTCGGGCTCGTCGTGTGAAACATCAGAACACGCTTCTTAATCGAATGATGCTTGACCAAACCCTCATTGTGCAGAAGCATCGCGCTCTGCGTCAAAGAACCGCCCGTCTTATGCGTGCTCGCGACCACCAAATCCGCCCCGAGCTCCGCCGCCGACTTCGGAAGCGCCGACGAAAACGAAAAATGAGCCCCGTGCGCCTGGTCGACCATCACAACAATATCCTTGCTGTGCGCGTATTCAATAATCCTTTCCAAATCCGCGCACGCCCCGTAATACGTCGGGTAAACCAAGAACAACGCTTTTGCATCCGGATTTTCCTCAACATATTTCTGAATCGTCTTCAGCGTCATGCCGCTGGCAATCCCGAAATGCTGGTTAATCTCAGGCTCCATGAAAACCGGAACCGCGCCCGACAAAATCAGCGCATTCGTCACCGATTTATGTGCGTTCCTCGGAATCAGAATCTTTTCACCGTCATAACAAACCGTCATGATCATGATTTGAACGCCGCTGCTGCTGCCGTTCACCAAATAAAACGCGTGATCCGCCTTGTAGGCTTCCGCCGCCAGCTCCAACGATTCCTTAATCACACCCTTCGGGTGCGCGAAATGATCAGTGCCGATCGGAGAATTCACATCCATTAAAAAAACTTCTTTGCCGACCAATTTCTGGAAATCATCTTCACGAATTCCTCTCTTGTGGCCGGGGACATCATACGACGTGATTTTCTTCTTATCGAATTCACGTAATGCATCAATAATCGGGGTAGCATTTTGGTCCATCTACAGTTATAACCTCTGATTTATTTCAACAAAAAACAAAAACGGTATGGGGACAGTTTTGAAACAGATATTTAAGAACAGAAGTTTTTCGATATCCGCTTTCGCCTTTTTCCGTCAAAATAAATTAAACAAATTAAACAAAATGCATAATGGATTTCAATATTTAAAACTAGTCCTTCTTTGAAAAAATTGAGGTTGAAGTTTAATTCGTTTATTGAAAACCCCGGGTTGGAGTTTGATTATTTTTTTGAAAAATTGAGCAGCTCGCGCGCGGCGGTCACTGACGGTAGGCGGAAGCGGTAAGGTGGCCGGCAGCAAACGGAAACGGTTAGGTAATCTGTGCCCACGTTCGCGTAGCGAACGGATGTGCTAAAAATGAGATGATACAAGCGGCAACACAGTCTGACACCGGCGGCAATGCAAACTGGTGCAAACGGCAATGCAAACTGGTGCAAACGGCAATGCAAACTGGTGCAAACGGCAATGCAAACTGATGCAAACGGCAATGAAAAACGGAATGATTGACAGCAGCAATATTAATTGCAGTCATATGAAGTAAAATGATTACACGGCAAAAATTAATATGATTTTGAACGCATTATCCATTTAATTTATCAAATTCATCATTCAATATTCATTCATTCAATAACAAAATAAAAAGGTGTTTTCAAATGGATTGCATTTTCTGTAAAATCATCGCCGGAGAAATTCCGTGTTTCAAAATCTATGAAGACGACGACACGCTCGCTTATTTGGATGTTTTTCCCTGTGCCGACGGCCATACGCTTGTCATCCCGAAAAAACATTCAAACGCCTTTGCCGAAATGTCTCCCGAAGAGTCCGGCGCCCTTTTTGAAACCGTCAACAAAGTTTCCAACCAAATCTTAGACAAAATGGAAAACGTGACCGGCCTGACAATCGGCATGAACACCTACCCGTCGGCAGGACAGACCGTCATGCACACCCACGTTCATATTTTCCCGAGATACGAAGGCGACGGCGGCGGAACGACACATTCCATCGTCAATTCCGCAAAGTCATCCGACACCGAATATCTTCAAAAAATCTGCGAACAATTGACGAAATAATGACCGCATTTAAAAATTACAAAATCGAGGTGCGGAAATGAAAACTGAACCGGAATCGGAATCCGAACAAAATTCTGAGCAAAAACAAAATTTTGGACAAGAACAAAATTCCGGACAAGAACAAAATTCCAGACAAGAACAAAATTCCGGACAAGATTTCAAACAAGATTCCGAACAAAATTCCGAGCAAAAATTCGGAAAATACTTCGGTGTCTGCGCTTCATTTCACCATTCCAAAGCTTGCCTTTGTCCGTCCTGCGCGCTGCGCCCCGAATACGGAAACATTATGTACTGCGCCAAAGGCAGCTGCCCGACATACGGTTCCGGAAATGAAAACGGAATGCTCGGAACAGTCGGGTACGAATCCGAAAACGAAAAAAATACCGTTTGTTTATGCGCCGGCTGCGCCGTTTACAAACAATTCGCAATGGAAGGGTCGGATTTCTGCAAACCGGATTCATTAAAATCAGATTAAAAGCAGGTTAAAAAGCAAATCAGATAAAACCGGATAAATCAGATAAAATCAGATAATATCAGATAATATCAGATAATATCGACATAGCATCAGATTAATTACATCAAAGAGGGTCATCATGGATTCAAATCAACCGCATACGAAATGCGATTGCAGCACACCCGCTTCCGGGAGATACGCCCGTCAGCTGCCGCTTTTCGGACATCTCGGTCAGCAGAAATTGGCGGACGCTTCCGTCTTCATCGCAGGCGCGGGCGGTCTCGGCTCCCCCGCTGCCACCTATCTGGCGGCAGCCGGCGTCGGCAAAATCGTTCTGCTCGACTGTGACACAGTGGATCAGACCAATCTGAACCGCCAATTCCTGCATCACGAATCAGATGTCGGCCGAAAAAAAGCCGAATCCGGGGCGGACAAATTAAAAGCAATGAATTCTGAAATTCAAGTGGATTCAATTTGCGGTTTATTAACCAAGGAAAATGTTGAAAAATTAATCGGCGACTGCCAAATTATTGTTGATGCTCTGGATAATGATCAAACACGGGGCTTGCTTGCGGCTTTTGCGGTTCGGACAAAACGGCCGTATTTCCACGCCGCCGTTTCCGGATTTCGCGGCCAGCTCGCCTCTTTTTATCCCGAAGACGGACCGTGTTATTTCTGCGCGTTTCCTGAAGCCGAAAGTGAAGCCTATGAAACAAATGAAACAAATGAATCCAAAAAGCCCGTTTTTCCGATTGTCGGCGCCGCCGCCGGCATCATCGGTTCCATGCAGGCCAACGAAATTATAAAATACATTACAGGCGCCGGAAAAAACAATGCCGGAAAATTGTTTATCTGGGACGGACTGACAAATTGTTTCAGCACAATTGACGTCGAAAAAGATCCGGACTGCCCGGTTTGCGGTGCCGGCGGCGTTTGTGAAATCCGTAAATAAAACAAAAATGGGAACTAAAAGCAAAAATGAAAATTGAAATGAAAAACTGATATGAAATACGATATGAAATACTGAAAATGAAACACTGAAAACGAAACACAGATCAATAAAAAACGACACCGAAAACAAACTGAAAAGACGGGGATGATATTTATGAAAGTTTCAATTTTATTTTTGGGAGCCGGCAAAAACGAGTCGGAAAGTTCCGTCGAACTCGAAATTCCCGAACAGACAAGCGTTAAAAGATTAATTGCCGAATTCGCAGTCAATTTGCTGCCGGACCCCGAATTGGTTTTAGACAGCAGCGGCAGTCTCCGAAGACATCTGATTATTCAAATCAATAAAAAAAGAATTCTGCCGTCCAAAGCCGATGAATACATCTTAAAAGAAGGCGACGAAATCATCATCTACCCACCCGTTTCAGGCGGCTGATTTCTAAAGTTTATTTTTCTTTCGTTTTTATTTCTCTTTTCCTTTTTTGTTTTCATTCTTTTTTTGTTTTTATTTTTCATCTCTTTTGTTTTTTCCTTTTTGTTTTTCTTTCCTTTCGTTTTTTACTCTTCTTCCGTTTTCTGCCGAACAAAATTTAAAGCCGCAATCGCATCTTCTCTTTTGATTTCCGCGGCATTGCCTTCCGAAATCCATTTTTCAAAACGGTCAAGGGCGCCGGCATCAATCAATTTTGTTTCCCTTGCCTTTTCAATTAAAAAATCATACAGCCTGTCGGGATAATACGTTTCGGCCGCTTCTTTAAACAAAATCTCGCTTTCATCTTTTGTCAAAACCGATTCCAAAACCGCTTTTTCCAAAGTTGCCCGAATATTGACGAGCGCTTCCGAAACGGCGGCGTTTGTCAGCGGGTCGCAGATGACGGCCACCTCATCGTCCGATTCAATTGTTCCGGTTTTGTATAATTCATAAACTTTGCCGATTCCGATCATTCCGAAAAGTTCCGTCTCAGACGCGCGAAGCGCCCCCATGCTGGAAGCGCCGACGACGCAAATCCCTTTTTTCAGCGCGGCCAATATTTCGCGGTGGCCGACGGAGCACTGCTCGAAAAAAACGCCGTCAATCAAACAAATGATGTCCGGATTCTCAGCCGCCGCCTTTTCCAAATCGCCGCGGGCAGCAGGCGGCCGAAAGTCTGCGCTCGGCAAAACAGAGCGGGCAAAGTCAATTTCCAAGCTCGGCCCGAGAAAAACAATCACCGATTTTTCAGACGATTTTTCAGACAATTTTTCAGACATCTTTTCTTCCGATTATTTCAAACCCTCACGTTTCGCGGACATATTTGCGGACACGGCTTCCGGTCTTTGCCGCCTTCGAACGCGCCTCTTTGCAGCGCAGTCCCATGCGGTCGGAATCAATGGCGTATGATTCAATTCCCGGAATTATCACATGCACGACCGGAATTCCGAGTTCAGGGCGCGTTAAATCTTTGACGATGACCGTTTGAAGACCCACACGATTGAGCGCGCGAATTGTGTTTTTGATTTCATCCAGGAAATCTTCTTCCGAAATGTCTTTGATTTCATTCCAGGAAATCGTGTCGGATTCGTCAAACCATTTCGAATTCAAACGTTTTGTCCGGTCGTAACCGATTTGTTTTCGGACATCCGCAATCGTTGCGTCTTCGCGGGCGCCGTGAATTTGCGTGGCGCGGCTTTGAGCGACTTCCGTCAGCGCGCGAAGCGCCGCAATTTTCGGAGACGAATGCGTTCCCATGCCGAGGCAGAGGAGCGTCGGATCCTTAAGCGTCACATCGTCCGAAACCGCAACAATTGTCGGAAGACCGATGTCGCTGGTAATGTCGCGGAGAATCACGTCCACTCCCGCTTCTTTGAAAGAATTGATCAAATTTGAAATGTCGGCGTCATCAATGCCGACAATCATTTTGCCGCCCTTCTTCCCCGCTTCCGCAAGCGACCAGGCGTCGCGTTCAATCACTTCGCAGAGCGCGTGAAAAACAGCTTCTTCAAGTGCGTTTCCCGAAGCAATCCCATTTGTTCCGGTTCGAAATATCGAATAATAATGAGGCGGGAGCGGATGATAAACCGCCGCCGCGGGAACAAGCAGTTCTTCCGCCAGAAGCGTTTCGCCGTCGTCGGCAAACATAATTTCATAACCGGAAGTCCACGGAATAACCGCGTCGGGATCAACCGCGTCCGGCAAAATCAATTCAACCGGATCCAAAATCTCAAATTCCTCCGCCAAATCCGGATATTTGCCGGTAATGATTTGGTTCTGATCACTTTCCTGAAGCTCCGCAGAATAGCGTTCCAGCCCTTCCATAATCGCTGAAACACGCGCCGCAATCGGTGTCACGCCTTTCCCGTTATACACAGAAATGGCGCCGTCCGCCGCCCCCGGCCGGATGCACGAAAAAACAGGAATGTTCAGACGGTCCAGCTTTGTGATGTCGGCAACACGCGTAATGCCCGCCGTTTCCGTCAGCGCTTCCGCGACTTCAAACGTTTCCTCCGGCGATTTGATACGGTGTGTTTCTTTTAAGTATAATTTTTTACAAGATTTTAATTCCATGTGCCGTGAAAAAAGAATCGAAATGATTTAACAGTTTTCAATGACCAACAATGATCAAAAATCTGCACCCGCTTTAACAATCTTTCAAAAAACAGGGATCGGATTTGGTTTCGTTTTTTAAAATCAAGCGGTTCGCGCGCGGACGGCGGCAGCAGACAGGCAGACAGACAGACAGGCAGGCAAGTCGGCAACTGTATTTACGAAAACCTGATGCCAACAGCAAACGGAAACCTGATGTCAACGGCAAACGGAAACCTGATGTCAACGGCAAACGGAAACCTGATGTCAACGGCAAACGGAAACCTGATGCCAACGGCAAACGGAAACCTGATGTCAGCGGCAAACGGAAACCTGATGTCAACGGCAAACGGAAACCTGATGTCAGCGGCAAACGGAATCGGCAGGTAATCTGTGCCCACGCTCGCGTAGCGAGCGGATGTGCTAAAAATGAGATGGTACAGGCGGCAACGCATTCGACACTGCAGGCCGAAACGCATTCGACACTGCAGGCCGAAACGCATTCGACACTGCAGGCCGAAACGCATTCGACATTGCGGGCGGAAGCGCATTTGACATTGCAGGCGGAAGCGCACAAGGCATTGCAGGCGGAAGCGCACAAGGCATTGCAGGCCGAAACGCATTCGACATAGAAGCGCACAAGACAATATTATATATGCTGCAAAAAAGGGCAGTGTCAATATTAAAATTGAAAAAACAAAGAAAGTATTCTGTTTGCTGTTGAATTAAAAAGAAAAAGATAAGTACACTGGCCGGGACTCGAACCCGGGTTCGAGCGTTGGCAACGCCCGGTGATAACCACTACACTACCAGTGTCCTTCGATTAATGTTTTAGAAACAATCCTAAAATTGTTTCAAGTTATTAAAGGGTTTCGATACTGAAAATGCCCAAAGCCGGACTTGAACCAGCGACAACTGCCTCTTCAGGGCAGCGCTCTCCCAACTGAGCTATTTGGGCACATTGTGCCGTTTCTCGTTTTATTTTCGGCATACAGCATTCGAAATTTGATGGGCCCGCTGAGATTCGAACTCAGGACCTCCGCCATGTCAAGGCGACGTCATAACCATCTAGACCACGAGCCCATACGAATAAATTTTGAATAATTTGCTTGAAGTTTTGGCAGTCTGTTGCTGCCTGTTCCTTCACGGCTGTGCACTCCTCATAAATATGATAATCGTATATAAAGGTTTTGAGTTGCGGGAGCGGCTCTTTATATACGGGGTATGAAAACGGAACAAAGAGAACCCCCAAAAAACTTCAAAAACCCCCCAAACCCCAAACGAATTCAAAAAACCCCGAAAATCCGTAAAACGACCGGATTTCTTGAAAGTTCTGATAAGTGAATGCTGCAAATGAATACCGTAACGAATGCTGCAAACGAATGGCGTAACGAATGCTGCAAACGAATGGCGTAATGAATGCTGCAAACGAATGGCGTAGAATGCTGCATACGAATACTTTTATTTTATCATATGTCATAAAACGTGTTCGGCGTTCGTGTTGCATTTTCAAACGAAAGCGTCTTGCCGTCGGGATCATAAATTATCAAACGGCCGACTTCATATCCCAGCATATGCTGATCATGCAAATAATACGAGCCCGAAGGCCGTGACGCGTTGATCAGCTCAATCGTTGCCGTCGTGCCGTGGACCGATGTGATTTGATATTCGTCAAAATCATAAAGCAGCTGATCCAAATAAGGATCCAGATTCCGGCTCCCGAAAAAGAAAACATACAGCTGCGTTAAAAAACCGACTTCATATTCCACTTTGGCCGTCGCATTTTCATTCACAAAATGAATTTCCATCTGCCGGAATTGGATTTCCGTCTGTATGGGTGCCGTGTAATGGACAGTTGCTGCCGCTATCAGAATGCCGGCAATAATTGTGAAAAAGATTAAGAAGTGCTGCGCTTTCATTTGTATCTTTGAGGTTTTTAAAATTCTAAGGTTTTAATTTTAAGATTTTAAGATTTTAAGATTTTGAAATTTTGAGATGTTTTTGACCATTTACGATTCAGAACCGATATTGAACCGATATTGAATCAATCATTGACTCAATTCGTAATCAAATATTTATGATCATCTTTATTATACTTCACTCTCTTCATTTGATTCGTTTTTTAAATATATAAATTGTTCATTGACGGCTTCGTTTCAGATTTGTTTTCGAATTTGTCCAACATTTTTACTCAAACTTCAAATCGGGTCATTGAAGCGGAAACTGTTTTAATAAAAGAGTTTCAATTTCTATTTCTTGACTTGATTTTTGATTTGTTTCACAATTATCTCACAATTTATCTCATAAGGTGCCGCAAAAATGGAAAAAGGACTTGAAATGAAATTTATTATTGCCGGAATTGCCGGTCTTCTTCTCGGAATTCTGGCAGGGTTTGCCGGGAAAGCTGCTTTTTTACTTATTGCGGCGGCAATTCTCGTTTATGCGGTGTACAAATATTATAAGATCCGCAAAGGCGAAGAAATTAAACCTTACCAACTGATTCATCAAATCCAATATACTGCATTCGGAGGCGTCGCCTGCGTTATTGCTTATACGGTCATTTCACACAGATTCATACTCGGCATATTTGTCTGCTTCACACTTGTTCTTTTGGCGGCCGCTTTGATTCATGCCATCCGGACAGACGTTTTGGCAATGGATAACTGAAAAATTGAAAAATATTCAATCATTTTTCGTTTTTGTTTTTCATCTTTGTTTTTCATTTTCCATCTTTTATTTTCATTATTTATATTCAAATTCCCGATAATATTCGATAACTATCCTCATCTTTTTTTAAAATTCAATAATATATTTTAATTTGAGAAATAAGTTCATATATAGTAATATCGCTTTTATTGATGTATTGTATCGGAATACCGTAAAATAAATAAGAGAAAGAGCTTGTTTATTATTCCAAGCTTTTATCAGGTTTCGTTTTTGCAATTGATTTTTTAAATCAGAGAATCGATTTTTAAAATTTTAAATTTAGTGTGATAAAAATGGAAACATTTAATGAACTCACGGAACAAAAGCCGGACGACGGTCTGTTCTCTGAGGAAACCCCCGATTCGGAGACTCCAAAAACAGATGCCGAAATTTCCGGGCAAACAGAATCTTCTTCCGAAACCGCAGGTGACAGCGTCAGCGCCGGTCCGCCTGAAATCAAGGAGATTCCCAATGATAACGAAGACATTGAGCTCGGATACAGTTTCAGCAACACGGGTGAAATTAATGTTCCGCCGCTTTTGATTGACCAAATCTTGGGTCAAGAGCAGGCGGTCGAGATCGTCAAAAAAGCGGCGCGTCAAAGACGTCACGTGATGATGATCGGAACACCCGGTACCGGAAAATCTCTGCTGGCCAAAGCAATGGCCGAACTGCTTCCGAAAGAAGAATTGGAAGACATTCTCGTTTATCCGAATGCGGAAGACTCCAACAACCCGCGCATCCGCCGCGTGCCGGCCGGAAAAGGACGGGAAATTGTTGCAGCCCACCGCGCAGAAGCGCAGAAAAAGGCGCAGTCCAAAACAATGATTTTAATGTTCTTGATTGCCGGAATTGTCATCTATACGATTCTGACCGGTCAAAGCATTCTGATTGCTATTTTCATTTGTCTGCTGCTGCTGACATTCGGCCGCCAGTTTATCGGACGCGACGAAGCACTGATTCCGAAACTGCTGGTCACAAATTACAACAAACAGCAGGCACCTTACGTCGACGCGACCGCCGCACATGCAGGCGCGCTTCTCGGTGATGTCAGACACGACCCGTTCCAGTCGGGCGGCCTTGAAACACCGGCGCACGACCGTGTCGAAGCCGGAGACATTCACAAAGCTCACAAAGGCGTTTTGTTTTTGGATGAAATCAATATTTTAGGCATCGAATCCCAGCAAAGTTTGCTCACGGCACTTCAAGAAAAGGAATACGCGATTACCGGCCAGTCCGAAAGAAGTTCGGGCGCGCTCGTTAAGACCGAACCCGTTCCCTGCGACTTTATTATGGTTGCCGCCGGAAACATTGACGCGCTTGAAAAGATGCATCCGGCGCTTCGTTCCAGAATTAAAGGCTACGGCTATGAAGTGTACATGCGTGAATCCATACCGGACACACCTGAAAACCGTGACAAATTTATTCGTTTCGTTGCTCAGGAAGTCATGCGCGACGGCCACATTCCGCAGTTTGACGAAGACGCTGTTAAAGAAATTATCCGCGAAGCCAAACGCCGTTCCGGGCGTAAAGGCCAGCTGACGCTCAAGCTCAGAGATTTGGGCGGCTTGGTCCGTGTGGCCGGCGACTTGGCGCGTGCCGATAATGCGCCGTTCACGACGGCTGAACACGTTCTTCGGGCAAAGAAGATTTCCCGTTCCATCGAACAGCAACTTGCGGACCGCTACCTGGAAAACAAGAAAGATTACGAATCCTTCTTCAAAGACGGCGGCGAAATCGGCCGCGTCAACGGTTTGGCGGTTATCGGCGGCGACTCGGGCATTGTTCTTCCGATTCTCTCGGAAGTGACGCCTTCCATGTCCGGCGCTCAGGGCAACATCATTGCCACAGGTCAGCTGAAAACAATCGCGCGCGAAGCTGTGAAAAACGTTTCCGCCGTGATTAAAAAAGTGACCGGCAAGGATATTGAAGCCATTGACATTCACATTCAGTTTGTCGGCACCTACGAAGGTGTTGAAGGCGACAGCGCGTCCATTTCAATCGCGACAGCCGTTCTTTCGGCGTACGAAAAGATTCCCGTCAAGCAATCGCTTGCCATGACCGGATCCTTGTCCGTCCGCGGCGATGTTTTGCCGGTCGGCGGCGTCACGTACAAGATTGAAGCCGCGGCGCAAGCCGGAATCAAGCAAGTCATCATTCCGAAAGCAAACGAACCCGATGTCATGATTGAAGATTCCTACAAAGACATCATCGAAATCATTCCGGTCTCAAGCATCACGGAAGTCGTTGAACATGCTTTGGTTGACAGCCCGAAAAAAGAAGAATTCCTTAAAAAGCTGGAAGCCGCTTTAAAACCGGAAGAATAATTGTTAAATGTAAATGTTAAATGTTAAAAAGAAATCAGTCGATCTTTCGGCTGATTTATTTCTTCTTTTAATTTTTTGTTTCGTTTTTCATGTTTATTTTTAATTCTTGCTTCGCTTTTCATGCTTATTTTTAATTCTTGCTTCGTTTGTTTCGTGTTTTATTTTTAACCCTTGCTTCGTTTTTTCATATTTTTTTAGATTTTGTTTCGCATTGTTTTAATTCTATTTTCACGGTTCATTTTAATTGCTTTCATTTTTATTGGCGCAGTTCGCGCGCGGGCGGCAGCAAACAGGCCGGCAAGTCGGCAACTGTATTAATACAGAAATCTGATGGCAATGGCAAACGGAAACCTGATGGCAATGGCAAACGGAAACCTGAAGGTAATCTGTGCCCACGCTCGCGTAGCGAGCGGATGTGATAAAATGAGATGATACGCACAGAAACGCACCCACATGGCAAGCAACAGACACACATTGGCAGACTGCAGCACATCTCACATTAACAGACTGCAGCACATCTCACATTGGCAGACGGCAAAGTATCTCGGAAAAAACATATACAGCATTTTTTAATTTCTTCTAAATGTTTACCTTCATTTTTTGAAGAATCGTGAACAATTAATCCGAAAATTATTTGGAAAAAAACCGGAACAATGAAAAGTTTTTTTAAAAAAAGATATTTGAATTATTTAAATAAAATCCGTTTTCTTTATAACTGTTGCGGCAAGTTTAAATAGTATAAACTGACTTATACAATCATATACTCATTTACGGATTGTATATGAGCGCTGCCGCTTCGATTTTTAAATCTTATGCAATTATTCCATAAGCGATTTAAGGATTTAAAGTTATTGTTGCCGACTTTATTCGACCGGCAATGAAAAGCGATGTCGGGTTAACTCAAAATTAATCAGTTTCATTCAAAATTTACGGTTTGATCCAAAATTTGTTAATTTATTGTTAAATTTATTGTTAAATTTATTGTTAAATCATTAATATTATTCAATTTGCGTATTTTGAGGATTTCATGAAACGACTCGGAACTGTCTCTCACTTGCACGGAAAATCTTGCTTTGTTGTCAAATCTGACACGCCGGAGGATATGCCGCTTTACAAAATGATGAATCAGCAGGTGATTGATAAAAGCGTCCGCCCCGTCGGAAAAGTTGTCACGGTTTTCGGGTCGGAAAAACAGCCGTATTTTTTGGTGCGTATTTTCCGGGAACTGGATAATGCTCAGGCGAAAAAACTGGTCAAAGAAAAGGTGTACATCAAATAATAAAACAATTGAAATATTGAAACGATTGAAATATTGCGTCATACGCAGTACAATTGAAGTATTGAAGTGCATCGATTATCATATTATTTACATTTATCAATTTATCAAATATTTATCTAAAATCAACTGTCGAAATGAGCAGCATTTAAAAAACACTCCGCTCCAAAAACGGAATAAATCAAAAGGTGATGACAATGGTAGAATTAGAAAGGGTTCGATATTCTGAAACCGTCAACAGAGACAAAATTAAAGAGATGATCCGCGCCAAAAAGGAAAAAGAGACGCCCAAAGAAACGGAAGTCTATTCCTGTCCGGAATGCGGCAGCCAAAATCTTGTTCACGATTATGAGCGCGCAGAACTTGTCTGCGGCGACTGCGGTCTTGTTGTTGACGCGGACTTCGTTGACGAAGGTCCGGAATGGCGTGCATTTGACCACGACCAGCGCATGAAGCGTTCTCGTGTCGGTGCGCCGATGACGTACACAATTCACGACAAAGGTCTCTCAACAATGATTGACTGGAGAAACCGTGACTCTTACGGCAAATCCATTTCGTCCAAAAACAGGGCGCAATTGTACCGTCTCAGAAAGTGGCAGAGACGTATTCGTGTGAGCAACGCGACGGAAAGAAACCTTGCGTTCGCGCTTTCCGAATTGGACCGTATGGCATCCGCCCTCGGTCTCCCGAGAACCGTTCGTGAAACAGCATCCGTCGTTTACAGAAAAGCGGTTGACAAAAATCTCATCCGCGGACGCAGTATTGAAGGTGTCGCAGCAGCAGCCCTTTACGCAGCCTGCCGCCAGTGCGGTGTCCCGAGAACACTCGACGAAGTCGAAGAAGTGTCAAGAGTCAGCAGAAAAGAAATCGGCAGAACATACCGTTTCATTTCAAGAGAACTCTCGCTCAAACTCATGCCGACCTCTCCGATCGACTACGTCCCGAGATTCTGCTCCGGCCTCAACCTCAAAGGCGAAGTTCAGTCCAAGAGCGTTGAAATCCTAAGACAGGCGTCGGAAAAAGAACTCACAAGCGGCAGAGGCCCCACCGGCGTTGCCGCAGCGGCAATTTACATCGCCTCCATCCTCTGCGGCGAACGCAGAACACAAAGAGAAGTGGCCGATGTTGCCGGCGTGACCGAAGTGACGATTAGAAACCGTTACAAGGAACTCGCAGAAGAATTGGATATTGAAATTATTCTCTGATTTTAGAGAATAATTCATTTTTTCATTTTCTTCTTTTTCATTTCTCTTCTTTTTTCATTTTCTATTGTTTTTTTTCATTTCTCCGGCATTTTTTTAATTTTCCTATTTCATTTCTTTTCTCGTTTTTAAAAAAATTAATTCAAATTCCGTATTTTTTCTTTAGCTCGTTTACATTTATTGTTTTTTTGAATTTTATCTTTAATCGCCCGGCTTTCTTAATATCATTTCGGCAAAATAAAATGATTAGTTATATAAACCCCTTTTTTAAACAATATTATTAATCGGCGGCAAAGCCGATTGTTTAAAATTTAAGAGAGTGAAATAAAATGAAATTAGAAAACAAAGTTGCCATTGTAACCGGGGGCACATCCGGGATCGGAAAGGCGGCCGCATTACGGTTTGGATCCGAAGGTGCAAAAGTTGTCATTAGCGGAAGAAATATCGAGCGCGGGAATTCCGTTGCCGAGGAAATTCAAAAAAACGGTGGTGAAGCCTGTTTTATTCAAGCGGATATGAGCAAGCCGGAAGACATGGATACTTTGCTTGAAAAAATCATCGAAAAATACGGGAAACTTGATATTCTTTTTAATAACGCCGGTATTTCCGATGCGGTTCCGTTGGATGAATTCACGGATGAGAGATGGGATGCCGTTATGGATACGAATTTAAAAGCGCCGTTTCAATTGGCCCGAAAAGCAATGCCGTATTTGTTAAAGACAAAAGGGAATATCTTGAATACAGCATCCGTTGCCGGAATTCGGGCAACACGAATGGCTTATGCATACGGCGCTTCAAAAAGCGGTTTAATCATGCTGACAAAAGTTCTGGCGCTTGATTACGCCGAAGCCGGCATTCGCGTCAATGCCGTCTGCCCCGGCGTTACCGAAACGCCTTTGCTGGGGACGGTTCGAGACGATGCGCTCACCGCTTTAAAAGAAACAATCCCGATGAAAAGATTGGCTGAGCCCGATGAAATCATAAATGCCGTTGTTTTCCTGGTTTCGGATGACGCGTCGTATATTACCGGCCAAGCTTTATGCGTCGACGGCGGATTTACATTGTAATTTTTTGAATTTTTTAAAAATTTAATGAATATTGGTTTGTTTTGAAATCAATTAAAAAAATTTAAAAATAAATCGAAAATAAAATGAATCGAAAACGCGGCTCGTTTTTCTTTAACTTTTGAATAAAACGATGTTTCGGTTTATAATTAAATGAAATGGAAACCCCGCGAACCGCCCCTCCAATCCGAGTTTTGTGAGCGAAGCGAGCAAAATGAGGATTGGAGATTCGTTCCAATGATCTCAATTAAAACGAAAAACCGTTTTTATAGTGTGCTTCTGTCCGCATGTGCTTCTGTTTGCGTATGCTGCTTTCCATGTCGGGAGCGTTTCCGTATGCATCATCTCATTTTTATCACATCCGCTCGCTACGCGAGCGTGGGCACAGATTACCTTACCGTTTCCGTTTGGCACAGATTACCTACCGTTTCCGTTTGGCACAGATTACCTGCCGATTTCGTAAATACAGTTGCTGATTTGCCGGCCTATTTACTGCCACTGCCGTCGCTGTTGTCTGCTGCGTTGCCTTTGCATCGCCGCCGCCCGCGCGCGAGCCGCATCAATTCAAAAAAATAAACTAAACCCGACCACAGGTTTCTGAAAAATAATATGGCTGCCGTGTTTTTCGAAAAGCAAAGAAACGAAGCGAAAAAAGAATAAAAAATGAAAATGAAAATAAACGAAAAAGAAAAAAATGAAACGGGAAATTCATCCCGTTCCGTTTTTTAAAACTTACGCCGGTTGGGTTTCTGAAAATTCCCGGTTTATTTGCACGGGAACCGTTGTGTTCATTGAAACGGCTGTCACCGCGTTTTCAATTCTGCCTTGCCGGCTGCCGCCGCCTTCCGCGCGTCCCATGTTGCCCATGCCGCCCATGCTGTTCATGTTCAGGTTTGAGGCGTCCAAAAGCGCGTCGGGGTTGGCAGCTTGCGCCTCGCTCGTTGACGGGATTGTTCCGTTCAGCTGTCCTTGGACACTTTCCGCGCGAAGCTCGCCGAAGAGGCGGAGCGCTTCAACCGAGGTCAAATATTCGCTGTAATTGTAGAACGCCGTTTGATCATTTTTCACGGATTCGCTGATCAAAGCATCCAGTTCCGTAATTTTCGCGTCATAATAACCGCTGTTGAAATAGCCGTCGACAATTTCCTGCAGGAATGTGTGATACATTTCTTTGTATTCGTCTTCTGCAATCAAAACGCCGATCAGCGGCCTGTCTTCCAAGCTGACGCCCGAAACCGGCGTGTCAATCGGGAAATTGATAGAGTCCGATGCCGCGCCGCCCTGGAAAGCGCCGAAAGCCAAGTTGAAGTCCCACGGTAAAATCACAATCTGCCCGTTCTTTTCGTACAGATAGTAATTGTGCTTCAAATTACTGACATAACTGTCCAAATTCACAAGCATCGTGTTTGCCGCAAAATAACGGAGCGTTCCGTCAACATCGACATACGTTTCCAGCTCTTCGCCCGCATTCAAATATTTCAGCGCCGTAATCACGCGCTTGAAATCCGAATTCTTGGCATTGTTGAAAACAGCGTTCTCAAAGATTTGACTGTAACTCGAAATTTCATCGTCCGTGTACACCAAATCCGCGCCGCCGCCCGTGCCGCCCATGCCGCCGAAACCGCCGGGACCGCTGCCGACTCCAAAATTACCGCCGGCCAAGTCCGGAAACTCGCCGTTCATGTTCTTCATGTCCGGGAAAGCACCTGTGCCGCCTTCAAACGGGTTTTGGTTTGCAGCCGTATCGGCTGTTTCCGTTGCCTGCTGTGTGTTCCATGCGGGCATTCCGCCGGCTGTCTGCATTCCGTCAGCCGTCTGCATTTCGTCAGCCGTCTGCATTTCGTCCGTCACCGGCATTCCGCCGGCCGTCTGCGTGCGGCCGCCGCCTTGCTGCATCTGTGTTCTGTCAGGCATTTGCATACCGTCGGGCATTTGCATTCCGCCGCCGTCGGGACGTTCTCCGCCGCCGCCGCCGTTTCCGCCGCCCATGCCCATGCTTTCAGGCTTGTAGAGCTGGCCGAAACTGCTGCCGTAAACGCGCGCCGCGAAATCTTCTTCCACGGCTTCGATGGCCAAATACATACCCCAATCTTCGCCGTTTATGGAAATGTCGGCGAAGCTGAGAAGCGGAGTGGGGACGCCGATGTACGCCATCATGTCATACGACAGGTATTCCTTCATGTAAGTCGGATCCTGATACATATTATTGATGACAAACTCTTCCAGGCCGAAGAATGTCTGGCCGTCAACGTATTTGTCCGCCTTCAGCTTGAAACTGTAGCGGTCCGAATCGCTGCTTGCGACCTGAGACAGGCTGGTCATTCCTTTGGTTCGGATGCCGACGGAATAAAATGTCTGACCGTTAATCGTCACATCGCATCTGTGGAATTCTTCCGCCGTCGGATTTGCCAATATGTCGGCCCAATCCTCTTCGGAAATATCAATGCTGATTGATGTAATCGTGCTTTGGTCGAAGATTTTGTCTTCATAATCCGGATGACTCGCGGCAGACTGAATGCCGAGGATGCTCGGGCAAAACATAAGAACGCAGACAAGAAGAACGGCAAAGACGACAAAACCCGCCGTTACAGCATTGAGGTATCGGCTGTTGATAAAACCGCTTTTCTTATCCGAGGCGCTCATGTCACATATTCTCCGTTGTAGCTGACTAAAACGGCGTTCTTGACGCCTTCTGTTTCAGAAATCTTATTTAAGAACGTGCTTTCCGAGTCGGGGAGGCGAACTTCAATCGTGAGTTCTGTTCCGCTGCCGGAAAGCGTCTTTGAGCGCAGAACGTGCTTCTTAACGGATGTCTTAATGATTTCCATGACCGCATCTTCAGCGTTTTCGCCTTCGAAATCAACCACCAGAATGTACGGCTGGTCTGTCGGCTTGCGGCTTGAAAAGACCATTAAAATAATACCGATAAAAACAGATCCGAAAACGGCCAGCGGAATCATTCCCGCGCCGATGACGATACCGGCAGAAATTGCCCAGAATAAGTAAGCGATGTCCATCGGCTCCTTCACGGCAGAACGGAAACGCACAATCGAAAGCGCGCCGACCATACCCAAAGACAGGACGATATTCGAACTGATCGCGATAATAATCATCGTCGTCACAACGGACATAGCGATTAAAGAAACGCCGAATCCCGAAGAATACATCACGCCGCTGAATGTTTTCTTATAAACAAAATAAATAAAAAGGCCGACAATGAATGCCAAAATCATGGCAATCGCCATATCCAACAAAGAGAAATTTGTCATATTGTCAATCAAATTCGATGACAATACATCATTAAACGTTAAAGTAGCCATTTCTTTTACTCCTCAATTAAATTATTCAAACAACAGATTTATCCGAACATGCGGGCAACGGCGTATTTTGAAAAAGCCGTGTTTTTCCGGTTCTGAACGCGGACAGCGTTTTGAACGACATCGGGCAGGAAATTGTCATATTTGACTTCCAGAATGATGATGTTCACACCGTGCGTCCGGACTGTCGGCAAATCGGGGTTAAACATATCTTTGGCGTGAACGCCTGTGGTAATTTGAGAATCCAGTGTAACGCGGACATTTCCCGGGCGGTAAATAAAAGGTTCGCGAATATAGTCAACAACCGTCTTCGGCCGGAGCTGTTCGTACTTCATCTTCGCGTACAGCTCCGTCAAAAGCGCATGCTCTGACTCTTTCATCCAGGACGTGTCGCCGGCAATCAGCCGCTCGCACTGTTCCTGCGTGACCGGGGCATCAATTTTATTACAGAAACCGTTGATTTTTGTTTTCTTCTCTAATCGGATAAAAGACGCGTCATCATTATACAATCGGATTCTGAATTTTTCACGGTTGTTGACGCCGTCTACTTTTTCCCGAAGAACACGATCATTCGGCGTTTCAAAGTATAAACTTCTGATTTTGTAAGTTCCGCTTTCATTGACATGCAAATCTTTTTCAGCAAACGCGGACAAACGATTTTTAATTGTCAGATAATCCGCCAAATTGATGTAATATTTCAATTCATGCCGGAATTTTAAGCCGTCCATATCTTATTCTCCAATACCTTCAAACTTCCAATGTAAACCTATTTTCGATACATGGTTTACATTATGTGCAATATCTAAATTTGTATATATAATTGTCGGTTATATCTTTCCTTAACCATGCTCTTGCATATTAAACTGCAAAACTTTCCTCATCTGTTTTAGCCGGCTTCTTGAATTTCTGTTTTAGTCAGCCTCTTGAATTTTTGTTTTAGTCAGCTTCTTGAATTTCTGTTTTAGTCCGCCTCTTGAATTTCTGTTTTAGTCCGCCTCTTGAATTTCTGTTTTAGTCAGCTTCTTGAATTTCTGTTTCCTGTTCGGCATTTTCCGGCTCCGAGTTCGGATTTTTCAGGTCCGATTTCTGATTTTCCGGTTCTGAGTTCGAATTTCCCGGTTTGTATCTCGGGTTTTCCGGTTTAATTTCATAGGTGAAAATCCGCGCCATAAACATCGCGTCAACAGGGGCGTCGACCGACAAATTAGATTGATCCACGCGCTGGTCAAAATGGTTTTTCGGAATCGTGCCGTTTAATTGTCCTTCAATGCTGTGCGCCCGATACTCTCCGAAAACCCGCAGCGCTTCAACACCTTCCGCATACCGCTCATACGAAACAAAAGCGGTCGGATCATCCCTGACGGCTTCTCCGATGAGCGCATCCATGTCGTTTATTGTTTTTTCATATCGGCCGCTCTTGAAATAACCGTCCAGAATATCCTGAAGAATCGCATAATACTGTTCTTTGCAGGCTTCATCTTTTAAAAGCATATTAATCATCGGCCGGTGATACATCGACACATTGGAATACACCGGCGTGTCAATCGGATAGTCAACAACCGACGGCGTGCTGTTGTCTTTGTAGCCGTCAAATGCGAAATTCAAATCCCACGGGAAAAGCATGATTTTTCCGTCTTTTTCATACAAGTAATAATTCTGAAGCGACGGCCCGGCATAGCTGTCCATGCTGACAAGAACGCCTGTTACCGCGATGTAGCCCAGCGTTTCATTCCGATAAACATAATTCTCTAAATTTTCACCGCGGCTGACGTGTTCAAGAGCTTCGACAACTTTCCGGCAGTCTGCTTTCGTTGTGTTTGAAAAAACGCGGTTTCCGAAGATTTGGTAATAATCCCAAACGTTATCGGTCGTGTAAATCAAATCGGCGCCTTGATTGACTTCCGTTCCCCACGGCGGCGAAACACCGTTTAATTTCGGCACATTCGATTCGTTAATCAATTCCGGTTTGTACAATTTTCCGAAATCATCACCGAAAATACGTCTTGCAAAATCATCTTCGACCGATTCGACAGCCGTGTAAAGCCCCCAGTCTTTTCCGTTGATGTCAATGTCCGCGTAAGCAAAAAGCGGCGTCGGAACACCGGCATAATCCATCATGTCATACGCCAGATATTCTTTCATGTACGTCGGGTCACGATAGTGATTGTTGACAACAAATTCTTTCAGGCCGAAAAAAGTCTGTCCGGGGATGTATTCATCCGCCTTGAACTTGAAACTGTAACGGTCAGAATTGCTGGCCTCCACCGACACCAAACTGGATTGCCCCTTGATGCGGATGCCGATATTGTAGAATTTTTTTCCGTTCACGGTCAAATTGCACGGCATATAACTTTCCGCTTTCGGATTGGAAAGAAGCAAGTCCCACTCCCGCTCTCCCATCTCAATTTCAGCGGACATGATTTTGTTTTTGTCAAACATCACTTCTTCGTAATTGGCGGCTTTTTCAGCCGGCTTGATACCGATGGAATCCGGAGAAATCATGAGAATTCCGACAAAAACAACGGCGGCAAAAACCAATACAACCGTCAGAAGATTGATGTATTTGCTGTTAATCAAACCGTTTCTTTTATTCGAATCCATACCCCTTCCCCGTCAGCAGCCCGGAATGCCGTAAAAATAAATAATGAATGAATGCCTGCTAAAATGAACAATGAACAAATGCCTGCAGAAATGAATAATGAATGTTTACAACTCCGTTTTTTGAAATGATGAGTAATAAAAGAAACACAGATATTTAAAAGAAAGGGTTAAAAGCGGCGGCCGATTAAGTTCCAAAGAATTCGCGAAAGAAATGCCGAGCTGTCCTTAAAGCCGTAAAACAGAAAAAAAGAATTTGTAAAAGTTTCAAATTTAAATAGATAAAATAAAATTAAATAAAAAAATAAACCGAAAATTTAGAATTCCGGTTTGGACAATGCATAAGCAACGCAGCAGATCACAATGCCGATTCCGACAAGTGCGAACTGGTTGACATCGCTTGTCAAGTCAAGTCCCGTCATCGGCGCGCCGAATGCGTACCATGCGAAAAGAACAACTGAAAGAACGACGGATGCCGCTGTAACATATGCAATCTCTTTAGTGCCAATCATTTTTAATCACCTGATGGTTGAAAGAATTTCTAAATTTATATAGTTTATCCTTTTCGATTATGATAATTCTTTAAGGGTCATGATAAGAACAACCATATAACTTGGTGTTAAAATCATGACTATGCAAATGAAAAATAAATACATTTTTCGTTCTAAAATTTCTGAAGCCAAATTTAGACAAATTGTGAAGCTTTTTGTT
>NZ_JAWDKC010000021.1:0-81403 GCF_032714515.1 Methanimicrococcus hacksteinii
ATTCTGCAACTTACTCTATTGCTTCCGCTGCTGCTTCTGATGCCGATACCTATCACGTTCGCGTGATTGACAGCGGCACATACGCTGACGGTTCCGGTACTTTGACTGTTTACGGCTCCGGTACTCATTCGGTTGCCGTGAACAATGCAAATGTGGCTGTCGGCGAACCTGCAACGTTTACTGCAGATGTTACCGGCGGATCAGGCACTTACACTTATGAATGGTACGACAACGGCGTTTTAATTCCGAGTGAAACCGGTTCAAGTTTAAGTTTCATTGCTTCCGCCGGTGATGACGGTCATATCTACAAAGTTCGTGTGATTGACGGCAGCACCTACGCTGACGGTTCCGGTACATTGACTGTTCTCAGTGCAGGCACTTACAAACTTATTTTCGATCCAAATGCAGGTGCAGGCGGCACAGGGACACCATTTGAAGTGTATCCTCTCGCTTCCGGTGAAAAATACCAGCTTCCCGATGAGTCCGATGTCGGCTTTTCAAACTCCGGTTATATCTTAATCGGTTGGTCTGAAACAACAAGTCCGGCGCCGAACCAAATTGATTATCTCACAGGTGAAATTTTCACAATGCCTGTAAACAACGTAATTCTCTACGCTGTTTGGGGAGATATCACAACCTACACGCATTCAATTGAATACTATCCGAATGGTGCTGATGTACCTTCAGGAAATACTCCGGCAATTGAATATTTCCAAGGCGATGCTCCAGTTCAATTGAAATCTTCGGCAGATTTAGGATTTGAAAAAGCAGATCATGTAATTACAAGTTGGTCTGATGGCTCGACTGAGTATGATATAACAGATTCTGTAACACCCGGTCCCTTAGCAACACCTTTGCAACTTTATGCAGGTTGGGAAGAAGGTGAATACAAAGTCACGTATGTGTCAGCCGGAACTATTGAAGAAGGTATGCCGGATGATGTCAGAGCTAACGAAAATGATCCTGTGTCTGTTTTCGAAGAAAGTACGAAAAATTTGTTCAGAATCGGTTACGAATTTGACGGCTGGATTGTCACACCTTCTCCTGTGGATTTGACAGCTCCTCAAGTTCGAACGGGTGTCGACAAATTAACCGGAAACGGCAGTGAAATATTCACCATGCCTGCGCATGATGTTGTTCTTACAGCAGATTGGATTGACAGAACAAGTGACAGTTTCGAAGTTAAATACGATGGCAACGGGTACACCGGCACTGTTCCGGCAGACTGCACTTATCAATACAACGAAAAAGTCACCGTTGAGTCTTCATCAGGAATGAATTATGACGGCTATACTTTCAAAAATTGGAATACAGAAGCACATGGAACCGGAATATCCTACAATGACGGTGAAACTTTCAGAATCACTGATAACGTTGTAACGCTTTATGCCCAATGGCAAAGAACCGGTGGTTCCGGAGGCAGCGGACATGGTGGTCCTGCAGTCATTGTTGATAATGGAAACGGCGAATCTTCTGATCCCTCCGATTCTTCCAATGTTTCCGGAAATAGTTCTGACACCGGCTTTGAAACACCGCTTGCAGCCATTGTAACAATAAAAGTGGTTGACAGAGATAATCCCTCAAAAGTTTTGGACGCAGCGTTTGAACTTTTGGATGCAAACGGCAACAAGAGGGTTTATTCAACGACTTCCGGATTGGCAGACATTGAATTAGAGCCGGGAACATACCGTCTCTACGAAACAAAAGCACCGACAGGCTATCGCTTGTTGAAAGACTTCATTGAACTCACCGTCAATGAAGATATGACCATTCAGGAAGTTGACGGATTGGTTCAAAGCACCGAATCGCCTGAAATTTATGAGTTGGTCATTTTCAAAGATTCAACAAACTCTGCGGTGTATTACTTCCTGCTGATTTTGGTATTGTTGGCAATTCTATTGTTTGTTTACAAAAAAATTCGTGACAAAAAAGAAGAACAATAATGCCAAAGTCTAAAATAAAAACGAAACAAAAACGATTCAACTCCAACACATGAGTCGCAAAAACTTAAAAAATCAGTAAAAAACCGGTCTCTTTTTGAGGCCGGTCATTTTTTTATTTTCTTATTTTTTAATTAACCAAATCGTTCGGTTCTTTTTTCATTTGTTCATTTTAAGATCTTTATCCCGTTCAGCTTGCCGCCGCCCGCCCGCGAGCCGCACAAATTTTTGAAATCAATCAACCCGATCCCCGTTTTTGAAATCCATCAATCGGATCCCCGTTTTTGAATTCTTTTTTACGATTCCAATTTTGGGTATAAGAATCTAAAAATAATTTGCCGTTCTTTGAAGTGTTGATGCTGATCGGACTCGACGACACGGATTCAAATGAAGGAATGTGCACGACCTATCTTGCCGCGCTGCTGGCGGACGAGCTGAAAGTTTTCGGAAACATTATTGGTTATCCTTATTTGATTCGCCTGAATCCGACCATTCCTTACAAGACGCGCGGAAACGCGGCGCTCGGAATTGAACTCCGGCTTTTTGAGGAAACGCCTCAGGTTAAAGCCGATCTCATTTCTCACGTGACATCCCGAATTGAAACTTATGCCGACATTTCCTGTGACAAAACAAATCCCGGCGCGGTTTTTATTTTTGACGATGCTTACGGGGCTTTAAAAAAGCCGTCGGGCGTTTTTTTCCAAAAAGCCGTGACGGATGTTATTGAAATTGAAGAAGCATTTGAATTCTTAAACCATTTCGAGTCCGAATCTGAATTCCCGGATTCCGTTTTTCATATGTCTTTGAAAAACGGCCGCGGTTTAATCGGCTCCTTGGCCGTTTGCGGCGCGATGCTGAATTCTGATCAAAACCCGGGTCAAAATCCTAATCAAAATTCGGATCAAAATCCCGGTCAAAATCCTAATCAAAATCTTAATCAAAATTTTGATTTTACTTACGAATATTTGGCCTACCGCCTGCCCTCCAATTGGGGAAACCGCGGCGGACCCGGTCGATTTGTTGACGTCGAAAGCTTAATTCTTGCCGACAAAATGACGGCGCCCGAAACCTGGGACACGATTGATTTTTCCAAAAAAACAAAACCGTTTCCGGTTTGTGTTCCCGGCGGCAGCGATCCCGTTTTATTCGGAATTCGCGGAAATTCGGCCGAATCCGTTTCAAAGGCCGCCGATTATGTCTTTTCCGAAGAAATTGAACGGAGCCAAATCTTTAAAACAAATCAGGGGACGGACGCTCATCTGATTTTTGCAGAATCTTTTGACGAAATGAAGCCGTTTCATTCTTATATTCTTGAAGGAACCGTTCATTCAAAGTCCGAAACAATTGAAGGCGGACACGATATCTTTCTGGTTCGGGACAAGAACGGCAATTTTTTGAAATGCGCCGCCTTTGAGCCGACAGGCGATTTCAGGCATATCATTCGAAAACTCATTTCAGGCGATGAAATCCGTGTTTACGGCAGCTTCAAAAACGATACGCTGAATCTTGAAAAAATCAAAATTTTAAAACTTGCCGAAGCGTTCAAATTTGACAACCCATTTTGTCCGGTCTGCGGCAAAAAAACAGAATCCGCCGGAGTCGGCCAGGGATTTCGGTGCAGAAAATGCAAAACAAAAGCCGAATCCAAAATTCAGCTTTCCGTTCCCCGAAAAATCAATGCCGGCTGGTATGAAGTTTCGCCGTCGGCAAGACGGCATTTATCAAAACCGCTGATCCGATATTCAAAAGAAGAATTGGAATGCTGAAACGGCTGATATCAAATTATTAAAAACAAACATCGTCTTTCTTTAATTTTCAAAAATTTGAACTCCGTTTTTTACTTGAACTTCCAAGTCTTTTAATCATTTATTTTTCGGGTTTTATCGGGAGTTCAGGTTTGCTAAAAAATTCGAAAAACCGATGTTTCGGCTTGAAACAATACAGCAAACCCCGCTCCAAATTACGAATTTCGGGCGGCGCGAAGCGGCGAACGAAATCGGAATTTGGAGAGGTTTTCAAAAAAAATGAAAATTTAAAAGGAAACAATATGGGTCTTAAAAATTAATGATAATACTTGATTTGTGTTTTCGTTGAATTCGCGGGACGAATCTCCAACTCCTCCTTTTGCTCACTTCGTTCACAAAACTCGTCGTTGGAGGTGGTTGTTTTGGTTTTTCAATAATTTATCAAAGAACTGAAACATCGATTTTTATCAATTTTCAAAAAAATTGAACTCCGTTTTTTGCTTGAGCTGTCTTCTGGTTATTGTTTTTTCCGGTTTTATCGGGAGTTCGGGTTTGCCGAAAATTTGAAAAACGGATGTTTCGGTTCAAAACAAATACAGCAAACCCCACTCCAAATTACGAATTTCGGGCGGCGCGAAGCGGCGAACGAAATCGTAATTTGGAGAGGTTTTTCAAAAAAAAGAAAAATTAAAGAAAAATCGTAAGCGTTTGAAATTCAAATAAATTCATCCCGATTGTATTTTCGTTAAATTCATGGGACGAATCTCCAACTCCTCTTTTTGCTCACTTCGTTCACAAAACTCGCCGTTGGAGGTTGTTTTTTGGTTTTTTTCAACTTTCAAAAATTTGAACTCCGTTTTTTGCTTGAGCTTCTCCCGGATATTATTTTTCAAGGTTTTATCGGGAGTTCGGGTTTGCCGAAAATTCATAAAATCAATTCATTTTCAATGAAAAATTATAATAAATTGCCGCGTGTGTGCGCGTCCGATATCGCTTCTGTAGCATTACACCTCTGCAGCATTACCGCCTCTGCAGCATTACTCTTTTTGGTTCTGTCCCTGATACATCCGCTCAATCTTTTCAATCGTATCGATTTCTTCAACCGTTTTATCGTCCCGAACTCTGACAAGTCTCGGGAACCGGAGCGCGTACCCTGCCGGATAATTCGGACTTTTTTGAATCTCTTCAAAAGCTACTTCAAAAACAACTTCCGGCTTTATTTTGAGCATCACGCCGTTTTCGGCTTCAATCAAATCCGAAAACTGTTCTGTGAGCGCGTCCAAAAGCTCGTCGCTGAGACCCGTTCCGACGCGGCCGATTTCAAGAAATACATTTTTAACATTGTCATAGCACGCCAAAACGTAGGATCCGATTTTGTTTTTGCGTTTTCCCGAACCCCATTCGCCGCCGATGACAACCAAATCCAGCGTATCCATCACCGGTTTTTTCTTCAGCCAGTTTTTCCCGCGCTTTCCCGGCGAATACGGCGAATTCGGATTTTTAATCATAATCCCTTCATGACCCGCAGCAAGCGCCGCCTGATAAATTTCTGCGGCCGCTTCGGGATCTTTTGTAATTGTCAAATCATCGACACTGATTCCTTTTGCGCCGGGCCTGACAATTCCCGATAATTTTTTCCGACGTTCCGTCAGCGGTTTTTCGATATAACTTTCCCCGTCGGCATACAGCAAATCAAACAAATTGACATGAATCGGAATGTCTCGGGACGTGTTTTCAACATCATATTTGCGGCGGAAACGGCGCAGAATATCCTGAAACGGTCTCGGGTGTCCGTTCTCGTCAATCGCAACAGCTTCCCCGTCCAAAACGGCGTCCTTTGCGGTCACAGCATCGGCAACATAAGAAACAACATCCGGAAGCGAATTTGTCACATCTTCCAAACGCCGGGTAAAAAGATGAATTTCATCGCCCGTTTTATGAATCTGAAGGCGCGCGCCGTCAAATTTCCATTCAACAGCCGCTTCGTCCAGCTCGGCAAACGCTGCCTCAATACTGTTTGTCACCTGCGCCAGCATCATCTTGACCGGGCGGTTGACTTGAATATGCTGATGAGAAATCGCTTCGATACCGCCTTTTTTAGCGGCGGCGGCCACTTCTCCCAAATCATTGGTGACCATAAACGCAAATTCCACGTTGGAAACAGGAACATCAAATGCTTTGGCAATCGAATCTCTGACGATTCCTTCCCCGATTCCGATACGCAGCTCTTCAAGCGCAATTCTTGAAATGTATTTGGCTTCAACAGGCGTTGACTCCGAAAACAGATACTGAAGACTTTTTATCTTTTGAGACTGGGCGCCTTTTCCCGACGCGTCGGCGATTTCTTTCAAACGGTCATACACATCGCGGACAGATAATTTTCCTTTAGACCCGGAATCGCTTTCGTTTTCTTCTTCAAAAAAGCTTGAAAAGGTCGATTGACTCTTTTTATCTTCAGAAAGCGCTCTGTAAGTGGTTTCCCCGACATCGCCGGTTTCACGGAGAAGCGTTTTGATTTTGTCAAGTGAAATGCCGGCCGCCTTTGAAAGCGCCGAATAAAGCAAATTCGGCCCGAGCCCCAGCTTTTTGCCGGTCCAGGCAGGAAAGATTTCGCCCATCACCATATAACAAGATACGGCAAGCTCGTCATCATCAACGTTTTTTAAAAATTCCGAGAACACGTCGGTCATTTCAAGGGATCCCGGAATGTTTTCAATTTTTATGCAAAGGTCGGCAAATTCTGAAAATTGAGTCATTTTTCAGTCTCTTTTTTTGTCTTTTCTCTTATGCAGTTTCTGCTGTCTGTTTATTTTCTGCAGAATCAGCAGAATCAATCTTCTTTGTAAATGGAAATGATATCGCTCAAAATCGCGCTGGCTGTTTCAACAGATCCCGCACCTTTTCCGGTGACCGTGATTTCGCCGGCCAAATCCGTCTGAATTGTTGCGACATTCAAAGTGCCGCTGACGGAAAGCGGATGTCCGATCGGAACAAGGCGCGGCGAAACTGTCAGACTGCCGTCTTTTTTCACTTCGCCGATTAATTTAATTGCTTTTCCGTTCTTTGTGCTCATCTCAAGCGCTTCATACGTCATCTGCGTAATGCCGGTTCGGTCGACATCATTGATGGTTTTGTTCATTCCGAAAACCGTGTTTGCCAAAATCACGACTTTTCCGGCGGTGTCAATGCCTTCCACATCATAAGTCGGATCGGTCTCGGCAATTCCCAAATCAACCGCTTCGGTTAAAATTTCCGAATACGCCGACTTTTCCTCCAGCATCCGCGTCAAAATATAATTGCAGGTGCCGTTGAAAATGCCTTTGATGCTCTCAATTTCATTGCCGGCCATCACTTCTTTTGTCAGATTAATAATCGGCATCGCGCCGCCGACAGTCGCTTCGTAGCGGAAGGCGCATCCGTTTTTGTCGGCAAGTTCGTTCAATTCTTTAAATTTCAAAGTCAGCGGCCCTTTGTTGGACGTGACGACATCCATTCCTTTTTCAAAAGCCGCTTCCATATTTAAAAGACCGGCGCCGCCCGTTACAACATCGGTCGGCGTGACTTCAATCACCAAATCATGGTCAATCTGCTCAATGACATCCAGTCCCGTCATTTCTTTTTCGGCAATGGTCTTTTTCTCGGATTTAACGGCCAGACATTTTTCCAAATCCAAACCGTTTTCATCAACAACGGCGCCTTTTGAATCCGTAATTGCCACCACTTTCAAATCAATTCCCGCATTGTTCAAATAATCCTTTTTCATTAACAAAACGCGGGCAACACCCTGTCCGATCGATCCGAATCCGATAATTGAAGCTTTAACTGTTTTCATTTTTCTCACTCCTCTTCCTTATTACTCCAATTCAATCGGAAGCACCAGCAAAAGGTCCTTTTCCTTTGTAATTTCTTTCAAAAGCGCAATCACTTTTTTCAATTCATCTTTTCCGATAACGCTGACTGTAATCGCAGCGGAAGTCGGCTCGTCAATTTCCGGCATGGAAAGCGACATGTCCGTTACCTCGGCAATGCCCGTTTCGTCAATCCGGCTGATTGTGTCCCGAATATCGGTATTCACAACATGCCCGATCATGATGACGGTAATCATTTCTCTGTATTTTTCTTCGCCGATTCGAAGAATGCGGATGCCTGTTTTTTCCATGTCTTCCTTAATTTTCTGAATCACGGGACTTTTGGCATCCAAAACCAGCTGAACCTGAACTTTGCCGCTGCCCGACTTTGTCGTCGAATTGGTTTTGTGATAGTGAAAAACCGATATTAAATTCGCCCTGTTGTTTGAAACAGGCTCAAGCGCCGCGATGAGCTGACCGGGCTCATCCTTCAGTTCAATGTCCATCGTCACTTTCATAAAAATTCCTCAAAACGAATGCCGCCGCTGAAAAATGCGCGGCCGTTCATAATATTATACGATAAATTCTTGCAGTAAATACGATTGTTATAATCCGCTCTTTATTTATTTTTGCTGGTTTACGCTTTGAGAAATAAACGCCAAAATCGAATTCCAATCTCCGAGTCATTCAAAAATCGGACGAGCCGCGCGCGCAGCACAGGCGAACAGCCGCATGAATGTCTAAAAAATGACTCGAAAATGAATTGAAAAACAGGATAAAATATCAAAAAATAATCAAGAAACAGAATTAGAATTAAAAATCAAGAAGCAGAATTAGAATTAAAAATCAAGAAACAGAATTAGAATTTAAAATACGATAAACAAAACCAAAAAATAAAGAAAATAAATGAAAAAATGAAAGATCAATTTTTTCATTTGTCAAATCCGATCATGTTTTTGCTGTTTCTGTGCCGGGTGTCGCAGAACGGTTTATTTTTGGATTCGCCGCAGCGGCAAAGTGTCACCCTATTCCGGATTTTGTACGTTTCGCCGTCGGCGCCTTCAATCGGAATGCCGCCCTTCACCCACAACGGCCCTTTGATTCCGAGTGCCGTGTCCTGCACCAATCCGATTTCCTGATCCAGTTCGGGTTCGTAAACCTTCCCTTCTTTATCGACCACTGTCAATCTTCCGGCTGCGCAGGCGCACGCTTCTTCAATCGCCATCTGTTTCAGATAATCCCGGTCCGAATTCTGAACGGCCCCCCAAACGCGCGGTCCGCGGTCACAGAACCGCAAAGAGGCACACAAACTTTCTTCGTCAATCAAAGTCAGCTCGGGTCCTTCGTAAACGCGCGTATTGGCTTCATCGCTTCCGTGCGTTGCTGTTTCCGTTCCGTCGAATTTTTTTCTCATCAGCCCGGCGGGTTTTTCGTGTGATCCGTCACAATACGGTTTGTTTTCAGAACGGCCGCAGCGGCAAAGATAATACGGTTCGGTCTGGTCGGGATACTTTTTCCCGTCTTTCCAGCTCACAGAAGTTCCGTCGTCGTCCGTCACAATAATGGATTGAACCAAAGGAATCTCCGGGCTGACCTCGTACGGGCCGTTTTCGGTGATTTTTATTTTCTTCGTCATTTCAGATAACTCCTTATCGGCACAGCTGATCGGTGCAGTGTCAACACTATAATTATCATTTCTATTATATAAAAATCATCTGTTGCATAAATTTACGAATCGCAATCAAAAATAAAAATCCTGTTTGATTGTTTCAAAACGGTGCCGTTCGCGCGCGGCGGCGTGCATTTAATACACGAGGGAAATTAAAACAGACTCGGGGGGAATCAAAACAGAATCAATGCAGCCGTAACGAAAACATAAAAGAAAAATAAAAGAAAAATAAAAGAAAATACAAAACATAAAGAAATATGAAAGAAAACAAAAAAATATGAAAGAAAACAAAAAAATATGAAAGAAAACAAAAAAATATGAAAGAAAACAAAAAAATAAAAACAAAATTGAAAAATGAAAGATAAAACAGTAAACAGATTTTAATTCATTTTTCAATTTGATTATAAGGTTTTTTAAGAATTTTTATTTAAGCTTTAAAGTAATAATTAAATCTCGAATTAAACTTGAATTAAAGCTCGAAAGTATTTTTCCACAAGCCGTGAATATTACAGTACGAAACCGCTCCGAGTGCTTTATATTGATCTAAGTCAAGCACTTTGAAAGTTGCCGTCGGGTCTGCCGTTGTCGGGGCAAAGTCTGCGCGTCCGATGTAAACAACCTGATCATTTTCTTTTTTAACGCCGTAAAGCTCAATCCAAACAATATGGTGTTCAAGTGTATTGGGGTGCGGCGTTTCTTTGCCGACCATAACGATGACCACATTATCGTGCGTGCCGTTGTGACCGCTTCCGCGTTCAATAACAGGAACGTGTTTTTCTTTTCCTTCAGCTTCGGGCGCTTTGAATAAAGCAGTAAAATCCATGTTTTTTTCTCCTCTCATCATGTCAAATGATGGTAACTTATTATTAAATTCAAATTTAAATATAAATTTATCTGAAAATGTTTTTTAAAACTTTATTTTAATTTACCGGTAATTCCGTACAGGCAATCCGCACAGACAATTCGGTTCGGGAACATTGAATGTTGTTTGAACGTTCTTTGAACATTGTGCGAATGTGTTTGAGCATTGTTTGAATCTTGTTTGAAAATTGTTTGAATGTGAACGTTGAGAATTCGTCTTTTGAAAATTAATAGTCTTTTAAAAATTAATAATCTTTTGAAAATTAATAGTCTTTTGAAAATTAATAACATCCGGGTGTTTGTTTGTTTTAAACCGTATTCGTTTTTCCGTTTTTTGTATGGTTTATTGTTTTTGGGTTGTTTTTGGGGTTGTTATTGGTTCGAATTGTTTTTTTATAGTTATGGGGTTGGGTTCTTTTCTATAAAAAATGTTTTTCCGGATTTCGTTTTTAATATGCCGTTTTTGGGGACTTATCCGATTTTACCGTTTTTCCCCGGATGTTTAATCTTCATTTAAATTCCTAGAGAATTTACAATTCATTTAGAGAATTTACAATACACTATTAGAAATAATTATTATTTAAAAGTTATGTTTAATAATCATTTAATAACTTGATTTTTAATAAATCCGTTCTGAAATTTCTGAAGACCTGTCATTTTATAACTCTTAAACAATTTTCAATTTTTTCTTTTTAAAGTGTTGCCCTCCTTTTTTTCATTCCGATGATTAGATTTTTATATTCTAATAATAATTACTATTAAGCAAAAATTTTTATAATCGTTAGGAATTATAAAAATTTCTGCATGAAAATTTCCGAATTTAAAGTCTAATTGTAAATCAAATATATATACATTCAAATTATAATACAAGTTGATATATATTTCATGGAAATATATTTGTAAAACTTGCCGCGGCAAGATTGGTTTGCACAGCTTTCAATTCATGATTTGAAAACAGGGTGACATTTATGATAGAAGATATCGTCTTATTAAGTCGGCTTCAATTCGCAATCACTGTCTTTTTCCACTTTATTTTCGTTCCGCTGACGATTGGTCTCGGCGCGATGGTTGCAGGGTTTGAAGTTAAATATTGGAAAACACAACAAGAAAAATGGAAGAAGTTGGCTCAATATTGGGGCAACCTCTTTAAGATTAATTTTGCGTTCGGCATCGTTACAGGTTTTGCCATGACGTTTCAGTTCGGAACCAATTGGGGACCGTACTCGGAGTTCATGGGCGATGTCTTCGCTTCCCCGCTCGCTTTAGAAGCGCTGATTGCTTTCTTTTTGGAAGCCACATTCTTCGGCATCTGGCTCTTTACAAGCCATAAAAGACCCAAACTCAAAGCCGTTTCCATGGTTTTGGTTGCCGTCGGCACAATGATTTCGGCAATCTGGATTATTACTGCAAACGCTTTCATGCAGCATCCGGTCGGCTATCAAATGGCCGCAGACGGCAGTAAAATTCTTCTCGCCGATTTCGGCGCCGTTTTGGCCAACCCGTACTTGTGGTACATGCTGATTCACACACTTTTGGCAGCTTATCTCCTGTCCGCCGTCTTTATGGTGGCCGTCAGCGGTTATTTCCTGCTCAAAAAATCCAATGTCGATATTTACAAAACATCCATGAAGCTCGGCGTTTATGTTTTGATTATTTCCGCCATTCTTCTCCCGACGCTCGGCATGTTTTACGGCCATTACGTCGGCGAAGTCCAGCCGGTCAAAGCCGCGGCAATGGAAGCCGTTTGGGAAAGCGGATCCGATAAACCGATGTATCTGTTCTCAATCCCGTCCGAATCCGAAGGTCGAAACCTTGTTCAAATCATCGGCATTCCTTATGTCGGAAGTTTCCTGCTGACAGGCGATTTCCACGGTGAAGTCACGGGTTTGAATGACATCGATCCGAATGATCGGCCCCCGGTGGCGCTGACATTTTACAGCTTCAGAATCATGGTGATGCTGGGCATTTTGTTCATCCTGGAAGCACTTGCCGGACTTTATTTGGTCCGCAAAGACCCGACGATGGAAAAACCCAATTCACGCAAATACATGAAGCTCATGCTGTACAGCTTGCCGCTTCCGTATCTTGCCATCATGTTCGGGTGGGCAGTCGCAGAAGTCGGCCGCCAGCCATGGATTGTTTACGGCCTTTACAGAACGTCCGAAGCGATTTCCGGCATCCCCGCGATTCAGATTTTGTTCTCGATGGGACTTTTGGTGCTGTTTTATCTGCTCTTGTTCGTCCTGTTCCTTTACCTGATGAAAAACGCCGTCGTCGCAGGCCCCGAGGTGAAAGACCATGCTTGATTACACACTTCTCATCAACATTTGGTTTGTTCTTTGGTGCGTCATCTGGGCGATTTATTTGGTCGCGGATTCGTTCCCGCTCGGCGCCGGCATGCTGGCCGCTTTCCTGCCGAAAAATATGCCTCAGACACTTCAGATCGCAAGATCCGTCGGTCCGTTTTGGGGCGGCAATCAGGTTTGGCTGATTCTGGCAGCCGGCGGCACGTTCGCAGCATTTCCGCTCATCTTCTCAAAGATGTTCACCTGGCTTTACATCCCGATGATGCTTCTGCTGGTCGCAATTATTTTGCGCGGCATTTGTATTGAGCTGATTTATCATGACGAAAATGAAAAGCTTCAGCAAATATTCCGCTACGGCTGGGCGCTCGGAAGTCTTTTGATTACGGTCGTCTTGGGCGTTGCGTTTACCAACTTCTTCAGAGGCATGGTCATCAACGCCGATTATGTGTATGAAGGCACGCTTCTCGGATTGTTCAGCGTGCATGCTCTGCTCGGCGCATTGCTGTTCGTTCTGCTCTTCCTGACCTCCGGCGCACTCTGGGTGGCTCACAAGACGGCAGGCGACATTTCCGTGCGGGCCGAAAGTTTCGGCAAAAAGAGTTCGGTTGCTGTTGCGGCAGTCGCTTTGATTTACATCCTGGCGCTCTTCAACACAGACGGATTTGCGGTCAACTACAACGCTTATCCGATTCTGTATGTGATTCCGGCAATTGCGGTCGTCTTTGCGCTGGCATGCATTTTGCTGACCTGGAAGAAATCTGATCGTCCGCTCTTTGCGTTCTTTGCAAATATCGGAACAATCTTCTTCGGCGTGGCAACCGGTGTCGTGTCGCTTTATCCGTACATCTTAAAATCAACAATCAATCCCGAGTACGGCGTCAGCATTTTTGCAGGCGCGTCAAGCCAGCTGACTCTTTCGCTGATGTTTTACGCAGCTTTGATTTTCGTTCCGATCGTGCTGATTTATCAGCTTTGGTCCTACACGAAATTCAAAGAGAAGATTCCGGAAAACGCATCCGAATAATTAAATTAAAAGATTTGTTGAATCGAAAAACAAATCGAATAGGCTGATTGAATCAAAAAATTGGATCGAAAAGCTAATTGAATCAAAAAATTGAATCGAAAAGCTAATTGAATCAAAAAATTGAATCGAAAAGCTAATTGAATCAAAAAGCTGAATAAAAAATCGAATAAAAAATTGAATAAAAAAAGGCGGAATCCGAAGTTTTCGGTCCGCCTTTTCTTTTTGTTTTTTGCTACTTTAGTGTTTATTGATTTTGTATCGTATTGATTTTCACAATACCGTTTTTGTTTACTTATTTATTTTTGTTTATTATTCCCGTGCGCCGGTTGATTAAAAATCAGTCCGCGACAGGATAAGTTTGAATGTCAAGCGCGGCTGCCATGAGCGGGCCGGCATCTTCGCCGAATTTGATAAAATGCGGCTCTTTTGTGTGCTTGTCCAGCATTTCGGGGCTTTCCCATTGCTCAATCATCATAAAAGAGTTCTCTTCTTCTGTGTTTTTGAAAAGCGCATAAGAAATGCATCCTTCGTCCCGGCGGCTGGCTGTAAGCAGCGGCTGGACTTTTTCTAAGAATTCTTCTTCCGTTCCCGGTTTAATTTTTATTACTGCATTGACAATAAGCATGGTACTCACCGATTAAAGTGTAAAATCTGGATGTTTATAAATCTTGCCGTAATTTATCATTTTTAAACATGATGAAATTTAAAAACGATGAGTACAGATTTGGAAGTTATAATTTCTATTTAAAAAAAGAAAAGATAAATTTTAAAATAAATTCATTCTTTTATTCGTCGCTTCCGCCGCCGCCTTCGCCGCTCGGGCTGCTGCCGTCGTCATTTCCGTCTCCGAAACCGCCGTCATCATTTCCGCGGCTTTCTTCGCCGAAATTATTTTCTTCGTCGGCGTTGCCGGATTTTCTTTCGTTTTCGCCTTCTTCAAAAACAGCGTCTTTCGCCCCTTTTTTTGCGGCAGCGTGTTCGTTATGCTCTTTCGTATGCTGTTCTTTAGCTTCCTGATATGAAATATATTCATTTCTTCTTTTCATCAAACGATACACATTCCGAATGATCATAATTGCAAAAATGACGATCAGAAGCACTAAAATCCAGTCAACAAGTGAAAAGCTGTTCCAAAATGTCCAAAATGCCATGGTCTCCCTCTTTTTTATGATTATGACCGTTAAGGCTATATTTAATTATTCTCTTTTAGGCAGACGAGGATTCAAAACCTTTATTACTTTTGAATTTCCTATTATGTTTCCTGTTCGCATTAACGAACAGAAAATTAAGATAAAACAATTGAGGGGCTGTGGCCTAACCTGGTAGGGCGATGGGCTCCAGCGGATATTTAATGATGAACAACGGGTCAACCGAGCACTTCCCGACGGGGAAATGCGATGAGGAGCCGTTGGAGCGCTGAAAGTGCTCGAAAGAGTGTCGATTCAATCGACAATTCGGAGAGACCCGTCGGTTGTGAGTTCAAATCTCACCGGCCCCACGTTTTATCTTTCGTTTTTGATTTCATATTTTTAAATGGCGAGCGAAAGCTTTCTGTTTTTATTCTTACATTTTTTATGTTTCATTTTTCAGATAAATTTAATTGCTTTTAGCTTCTATTGAATATGATTCATTCATAATCTATTGACAAATTGCGGTGCGGAAAAATGCAGACTCTGGAACAAAAATACAAAAAAGCGGAAGAAAACAATGAAAAATTGTTGTCGCTGCGCCCGCTGCCGGAAGGGACGCTGAAATCTCTGAAGGATTATTACCGCATCGGTTTGACATATTCAAGCAATGCGCTTGAAGGAAACAGTTTGACAGAATCCGAAACCAAAATTGTTATCGAAGACGGTTTAACAATCAACGGAAAACCGCTGCGTGACATTTACGAAGCGGTCGGACACGCAAAAGCGTATGACCGCCTCTGGCAGCTTGTGTCGCAGAAAAATTTACAAGAAGAAGACATTTTAGACCTTCACAAACTTTTTTATGAAATGATTGACCCGCAGCAAGCCGGCGTTTATCGTAAAATCCCCGTTGTTATCAGCGGGAGTTCATATGATGTAACGCCTGTCAAGCAAATCCCAAGACAAATGAAAGAATTTGTCAATTGGTTCAACCAAAATGAGCATCAATTGCATCCCGTTGAATTTGCTGCGCTTGTACACATAAAATTTGTTTTTATTCATCCTTTTATCGACGGAAACGGACGAGTTGCACGATTATTGATGAATTTGGCTTTAATTCGAAATCATTATTCTATTACCGTTATTCCTCCTCTGCTTCGATCAGAATACATTCGTTTTCTTGAAACAGCACATACCAATGATGAACCATTTAAAGAATTCATCGCCGACAGAATTATTGAAACGCAAAAAGATTTGCTCAGGCTTTTCAAAGAAGATTTGCAGTCACATGAGATACATGGCGATGCAGACAGCGGGGGACTTGGCGGTGCAGGCAGCGGCGGACTTGGCGGTGCAGGCAACGGCGGACTTGGCGGTGTAGGCAGCGGCGGACTTGGCGGTGTAGGCAACGGCGGATTTGGCGGTGCAGGCAGCAGCGGACTTGGCGGTGTAGGCAGCGGCGGGCTTGGCGGTGCAGACAATGGCGGGCTTGGCGGTGTAGGCAGCGGCGGACTTGACGATGTAAACAGCGGCGGATTTGGCGGTGCAGACAGCGACGGATTTGGCGGTGCAGACAGCGGCGGATTTGGCGGTGCAGACAGCGGCGGATTTGGCGGTGCAGACAGCGGCAGATTTGGCGGTGCAGACAGCGGCGGATTTGGCGGTGCAGGCAGCGGTGTAAATGGCGGCGGCAATTCTTGTCATAAAATCTTTGAAACGGTTAACCGGCATCCCGGAATGAACGCCCCGAAAATTGCCGATCATCTCGGTATCAGTTTGCGCACGACACAAAGATGTTTAAAAGAGTTTGTTGATAATCGCCAAATTGAATTCCGCGGCGCGCCTAAGACCGGCGGTTATTTTTTAGTTGATCAAAAATAAATTACTTAAAGATGAAAAACGGAAGAAGAAATTAAATTTTTCTTCCAATTCTTTTTCATGACTTGTTTTGTTTTCTTGCCGCCGTCGCGTTTGCCATTGCAATCATGTCGCCGGTATCGGTCGTGTTGGTGACGACAATCATATTCTTTTCGCGCGCGATTTCGGAGAGTGTCTGCAGTTCTCTGAGGCGGATTGCAACGGGAACCTCGTCATAAAGGGCGGCAGCATCACGCATTTTTGTTGCGGAAATCTGTTCGCCCTCCGCTAAAATAATTCTGGAGCGTTTCTCCCTTTCGGCTTCGGCCTGTTTTGCAATGGCGCGAAGCATAGAATCGGGCAGGCTGACATCGCGGATTGTCACGGAGGTGACGCGGATCCCCCACGGGTCAGTATCCCTGTCCAAAAGCTCCTGCAAATCGGAATTGACTTTTTCACGCTTCGTCAGCACTTCATCAAGTTCCATCTGTCCCAAAACATCGCGCAGTGTTGTCTGCGCGAGCATGGATGTCGCGTATTTGTAATTTTCAACTTCAGTGATTGCCATTTCCGGGTCAATCACTTTGTAATAGACAATGGCGTCCACTGTGATTGTCACGTTGTCTTTTGTGATAATATCCTGTTTCGGAACGTCAATGGTGACTGTTCTCATATCGATTTTTTCCGTTCTGTCAATAAACGGTGCCGTAAAAAACATTCCCGGCCCCTTGACGCCGTTTAATCGGCCTAATCTGAATATGACGACGCGCTCGTATTCTTTAATAATGTGAATCATTTCTTTTTGCCTCATTTGCTCGTGTTTCGAGTTCAATTTTTGATTTTAATTTTAATTTTGATTTTTAATTTGATTTTTAATTTGGTTTTTAATTTTAATTTTGATTTTTCGTTTTTATTCGATTATTTATTTTATTTTTATTGAATTTGAATCTCCAATCCGAATATTTGATAGAACTTTCTGCTTAATCAGTTTTCTCTTTTATTCTTCAAAAATTATATACCTCTCAACGTCTTATTCGAACTATGCTTATCAGACAAGAAACCGGACCGGATTTTCCGCAAATTTATGAATTTGTTAAAACCGCTTTTCAAACAGCCTTTGTTTCCGGCGGCACGGAACAGGATTATGTCAATAAAATCCGAAGCGGCGGAAATTATATTCCGGAACTTTCTCTTGTCATGATTGATGACTCCGATGACGGCGGGGCCGGCAGCACAACCGGCAAAGAGGCCGGCGGCAAAATTATCGGACACATTATGCTTTCTAAAATTGCCATTCACGGCGTTTCGTCCATGCCGAAAAATATGTTTGAAATTCTGCTTCTCGCCCCCGTTGCGATAGATGCTGATTGCCGAAACAAAGGGCTCGGCTCCGATTTGGTCAAAGAAAGCTTAAAACGCGCCAAATCCGAAGGGTATGCCGCGGTCATTTTGGTCGGCGACCCGCATTATTATGAGCGTTTCGGATTTGTTTCGGCAGCAAAATCCGGAATTAAAAATAAGCAGAATATTCCCGATGAAAACGTTTTGATTTTGGAATTGGTTTCGGGAATCTTAGAAGGCATCTCGGGAACGGTTGATTTTGATTGAGTTTTGATTGAATTTTGATCGAATTTTGTCAAATTCTTCCATAATATTTTGCAATTACTGTGTTTTTTGAAATTATTCATTTTTTTGAATTTATTACATTTTTTCAAAAAAGTATTAAAACAACAACTCTGTTTTTGATAATATGAACGATGCCAATCAAGAATGGAACAATCATTGCGCCAAACAGGCAAAAATGACCAATTTTCAAACGAGTGCCAAGCATTTTTCGGTTCAGAAAAACACCGATCATATGCTGAAAAATTTAATTTCGGGAAATGTCGAGCGCGTGAACGATCAATTGGCACGCCTTCAATTTCCGCCGGGTTCAACTGTTTTGGATATCGGCGCAGGTCCGGGAACATTGGCCGTTCCGCTGGCCGCTGCCGGCTGCAGCGTGACAATTGTTGAACCCGCGCCGCCGATGCACGAAGCGCTTGCCGAATACAAAAAGCTGAAAGAGGTTTCTGCCGATATTCAAATTATTCCGAAAACCTGGGAAGATGTCAATCTCGATGAAATCGGAAAATTCGATTACATCGTTTCTTCTTTCGCAATGTCGGTTCCCGATTTGAAGGAAGCGTTTCTTAAAATGGACGCTGCCGCAGAAAAAGAAGTTCATATCTTTTGGTTTTTAACGGATCCGCCGTGGGGCCGCATTAATGAAGCGCTTTGGACGAAACTTTACGGCGAAGATTATTACGGACGCCCGCTTGCAAATTGGATTTGGAATGCGTTGTATCAGGCCGGCATTTATGCCGATTTGGAAGTTTTGCCGCTCAAAGATTCTCACATTTATGAAACGTTTGAAGAAGCGCTGGAAGAATATCTCGGCAGATTGGGCGCAAAAGAGGATTGGCAAATTCAAATCGCCGAAGAGTATTTGAAGCAGGTGTTTATGGAAGTTCCGGGAAAAGGGTTTGTTTTGCCTGAAGACGGTTTGTACGCGCATATTTGGTGGAAAAAGTAAAAACACTTTTTTTCATCTTTTCCTTTTCCTTTCGTTTTTCATTTTCCTTTCGTTTTTCATTTTCTTTCATTTTTTCAATCTTTTCAAATTTCATTTTGCTTTGCAAAATTTGTTTTTATTTTTCTGATCATTTTTATTCTTTCTAATTATATTGTTTATTTTCAAATACAATCGGCCTTTTTTCTTTAAATTTTCCTTAAATTATTTATACAATTAGTTAAACATTGAATTGTCGGCAAACTGCCGGAAATTCAAATATAAAATTTGCGTTTTTAAAAAAATCGGAACGTATAAACTCAGTTAGAATAATTCCATTTCATTAAACAAAAGGAGGTTTAGACCAATGGCAACATCATCATATACCGATATAATTGTTATCAAAGACAAAAAAGCAATTCAAACACTGAAAGAAGTCATGTTTTCATCCGAACCTCACAATGATGTTGAGGTGGATGTTCTTGAAGAGCTGCGCAGAGGAAGAGAACTTCTCTAAATCCTCTTTTTTTGTTTTAAGTTTCAATGATATGATCATTGAACAAATTCGAAAATGCAAGCCGGAGAACAACCGAACATCAAAACGTGAGTTTTGGAAACAATATCGTGCTGAGATTCTTTCTCAGCTTTCAAATTTTAAATCAATTGACCCGGATCTGGAAAAGTATATCGTTTCAGGGAAGTTTATTGATTATGAACGCAATCATTATTGCAGAAATTATTTTATTTTATCTTCCAACCCCGTTTCTGAATGCGGCAGCTGCCATTCTAATTTTAAAACATGCAACGAATGCTGCACTTTTTTGTTAAAAGAAAGGCGATATAAAGTTCTGGGATTTTTTTCTTTGTCCGGTAAAACAATGCATGTTCAAGATGATTTATATTCAAAAAAACTCATCAGCCGTTTTTCCAGAATTTCTGTTCATAAAGTCGATTATGTCGAAACATACTTGGTCGGTCATCTTTCCAAAAATTATTTCAATAATTATAATTCTGAGATCTCCGGAAATGATATCCTTTTACGGACCATTCAAATCATAAAAGAAGCCAATTCTCTTGTCGGTGTTAATGTTATTCGAATCGACTGCATCGAAAATGAAAAAATCATTCGGTTCTATCAAGCTCATGGCTTCAAAGTTTTACATTCTGTTTTTAAGAACAAATTTAAAAATCAACCCTTCGGTAAATTTAAAAAACGTTCGGCTAAATATCCTTTAATCATGATGGTCCGAAGTGTTCGGTAAACCATTTTTTTTTTTTTTTTTTTTTTTTTTTTTTTTTTTTTTTTTTTTTTTTTTTTTTTTTTTTTTTTTTTTTTTTTTTTTTTTTTTTTTTTTTTTTTTTTTTTTTTTTTTTTTTTTTTTTTTTTTTCATTTTCTTTTACGTTTGCTTTTACGTTTGCTTTTATATTTGTTCCTATGTTGTTTTTTCAGTTCTTTTCGCTTTTTTCAAATATTTTTTCAGATAATTACTTAACCTTGCCGCTACTGAATAAAATTGTATGATTCCATTTAAAGAAGACTTTAAACCGTCACCGCAATACAAACCGTATATGTCTATTACCGCTGTTGTTTCAACCATTCTGGCTTCCGTTTTTACATTCGGAGCAATTATTTTTCCGTTTCTTTTAACCGGAATGGTTTACATTGCTCTCGGAGGACTTGTTTTCATCATTCTGCTCCTCGCCGTTTTTGTTTTGGTGTGGGTGCAGCTTTATTACAAATCCATCGTCTATCATCTGAACGATACGGAAATGACTTGGAAACGCGGCGTCTGGTTCAAAAAAACAGGCATTGTGCCGTACAACAGAATCACAAACATTGACATTTCTCAAGGACCTGTCATGCGGATTTTTAAAATTTCAAACCTTCAGATTCAAACAGCCGGAAATTCCGGCGGCAAAGCCGGTTCCGAAATTTCAATCATCGGCATGGAAGATGCCGAGCCGCTGCGCGCATTTATCATGGATTTCGTCCGCGGAACGGCGCCCGTCACGGCTGTCACAGGCGGCAGCGAAACAGTTTCATCTGCCCCGCAGTCAGCTTCCGGATCCGAGCCGGATATGTCTAAGCTCATCTCGGAAGTTGAAAAAATACGAAAATTACTGGAAGAACAAAACAAATAATTGTTTTTCCCTTTCTTTTTTTACGTTTTTCATTTTTCTGTTTTCATTTTTCTGCTTTCATTTTTCTTGCTTTTATTATTTGTTTTTGTTTTATTTTTTCTGTTTTTCATTTTTCTGTTTTCATTTTTACTTTTCTTTTTTCCAACTCATTCTGTATTCCCGTTCATTTGTTTCATCATCCGTTTTTTCAAAATCAATCACAAATCCGTTTTTCAAATAAAAGCTAACAGCCCGGATATTTTTGACGTAAACATCCAGCTCCAAATAATCATATTCTTTTTGGCAAAATTCAATCAAAGATTTTCCGATTCCCTTTCCTTGACTTTTATAATCTGTAAATAATCCGGCGACATATCGGTTTTCAACAATTCCGATGAAGCCGTAAATTTTTGATTTTTCTTTGAAAACATAAATGTCGGCTTCGGGAAGCATTTTCTTCACGTCTTCAAATCGGCTTTTCCAATAAGTTTCCGGAATAAAATCCTGCCCTGTCAGATTGGTTTTCAGCCACAGCTCGGCAATTTCATTCATTTCATTGGTTTTGTCGGGATCTGCTTTTTCAATCATCAGCGGCAAGATGTCTCTCATTTTATTTTCCTTTTTCTTTGTTTTTTGTCTTCTTTGTTTTTTGTTTTCTTTGGTTCTTCTTTGTTCTTTTTGTCTTATTTGTTTTTCTTTGTTCTTTTTGCCTCTTTGTTTTTTCTTTGTTCTTTTTGCTTCTTTGTTTTTTTGTTTTTTTGTTTTTCTTTGCCTTCTTTGTTTTTCTTTGCAATAGTTTATATTCTAAAATCCGTTTTTTATTTCCAAGTGATAAATTATGAGTGAAAAATGTCCTAACTGTTTCGGCCAGGGTTTCAATATTACGGAAACCGGCCCGTGCCCGAAATGCAGCGGTGTTGTCAGCGCGGGAAAGCCGAAATCCATTAATTTAATGGATCTTTCCGAAAAGAATCTGGATTCTTTCGTGAGCGGCGTCTGTGATGTCTGCGGCGGATCCGGCATTTACGAGAAAAAAGAAAAGTGCGAAGAATGCCGCGGAAAAGGCGAAATCTATCATTGTGTACGCTGCGGCAAACAAATTCCGTACTTGAATGACAGCGGCGAAGAAATCTGCAATGCTTGTCTGTCTTCCGGCTGCGTTCACAAATTGGATAATTCCTGCGATTACAACGATTTGGCAAGCGGAAAGCTTTACATCGGGATTGTCGACGGTTTGGTTGAAAATCTCGGGGCTTTCGTCAAGCTCAACGACGGCATTAAAGGATTATTGCATGAGAAAAATTTCGATTCGGCCTGCTCGTCCATGACGAAAGGCGATGAAATTATTATTCAGATTAAAAATATCAATCGGTCCGGCCGCGACGTGAAATTGGATTTGGTTCCGAAGCGTCCGGGAAAATACGAATTAATCGAAGTGGAAAAAGAGTTCCCGCTGACTTTAATCGGTGACATGACGCCCAAAGACAACGGAAAAGCTGTTAAGTTTTCGGGCGAAGTTCTTCAGGTCAAACAAACCGGCGGCCCCACGATTTTTACAATTTCCGATGAAACCGGACAAGTGCCGTGCGCCGGCTTTTCAACGGCCGGTCAGCGTTCATATCCGGAGATTGATGCCGGAATGGCTGTCTCAGCCGTCGGTGAAATCAACATCCGTGACGGCGCGATTCAGATTGAATTGATGAGCCTGAAACCGCTGCCGGCTGAAGAGGCGGCCGTGCTGATTGAAAAGATTGAAGCGGCTGTTGACAAACGCGCCGAAGCGCATGACATTCCGTTTTTGGTTGAAAGCGACGTTTTGGAAAAATTAAAACCGGCGATGCTTCAGGCCGCCAAAGAAATCCGAAAAGCGATTTTCCGCTCGCGCCCGATTATTCTCAGACATCACGCCGATGCCGACGGCATCACTTCAGCAATTGCAATTGAGCGCGCGATTTTACCGCTCATCCGTGAAGCCGGCGGTCCCGATGCGGAACACCGCGCTTACAGAAGATCGCCGTCCAAAGCGCCGTTTTATGAGCTGATGGACGCCGTTAAAGACGTTTCTTACGCGGTTGAAGATGAAATCCGGTTCGGCCAGCCGATGCCTCTTGTTGTGATGGTGGACAACGGTTCCACCGAAGAAGATGTTCCCGCATACAAACACACGCAGGTGTACGGCATGGATGTCGTTGTGATTGATCACCACCATCCCGATGACATCGCGGACGATTATTTGATTGCGCATGTCAACCCGTACAAAGTCGGCGGCGACTTCGGTCTGACGGCCGGCATGCTTTGTGTTGAAACGGCGCGCATGATCCGCCCCGAAGTGAGCGACGAGATTGTCCATTTGGCAGCCGTTGCCGGTGTCGGCGACCGTTCGGAATCGCCCGAGTGCGCGAAATACATTGAAATGGTGGCCGGCAAATATCCGCTCGATCATCTCAAGAAAATGGCGCTCTCCTTGGATTATGAACAATATTGGCTCAAATTCGGGAGCGGTGTCGGAATTGTTGACGATATTTTAGATCTTCGCGACCATGAAACACATCTCCGTCTCATCAATATGCTCACGGAGCAGGCCGACGGCATGATTAAAGGTCAGCTTGAAGTCTGTCTTCCGAATGTCAAAATGACGGAACTCAAGAGCGGTGCAATTCTCAACACAATCGATGTTGAAAAATTCGCCCACAAATTCACGTTCCCGCCGCCCGGAAAAACATCAGGCGAAATTCACGACATTATGTGCAATCAGAAATACATTGATAAGCCGGTCATCACTCTCGGACTCGGCCCCGATTTCGCTGTCATTCGCTCCAAAAAAGTTTTAATGAATATCCCGCAGATTGTCAGAGAACTGCGCGAAGAATTAATCGGCAGCGGTGTCAACGGCGGCGGCCACTTGGTTGTCGGCAGCATTAAGTTTGTCGAAGGCGCGGCCGATGTCGTGATTCCGAGATTGATTGAAAAATTAGCGGAAGCAGATGTTGAAAAATAATAACATCGCTTCTCTTTTTTATTATTAATCTCTTTCGTTTTCTTTTTTTACTAACATGTATTATCTATATATAAAATATTATATATTTTGATTGTTTATATTATCAAGTAAATTTGTTTTTAATTTAACTATATTTATCTTGGTGATTGCAATGAATGTTAGGTCAATGGTTACTGTCTGTCTCTGTTTTATGATCCTTTTTTCCTTTATTCCGTTAAGCTTTGCAGAAGAGGGTTCAATTGATATTTATACAAGCGAATCTGTTAATTATGAGAATAATTCTTTGGATGAAATCTCTTCTGAATTTGATGACAAAGATTCAACTTCAGAATATTTAGAACAAAATGAACAAGACAAAGTTCATGATGTAAATGAATTTAATAATTTAAATGCAATTTCTTCTTCTATTCCTTCAATAGATGTTGCTAAGTTGACTTCTATTTCCGGACCGGATTTTAGTCATACAAGTGATGCATATCTAACAAGTTTGTTTTCCGGTGCCGCAACATATGGTTACCAATTTAATGTACCTGATGGTGTGGCTTCTTTTCAACCTTCTCTTTCTTTGTCATATAATAGCCATGACGCGGGTGGTGTTTATGGATGGGTGGGAGATGGCTGGTCTTTAAATGAAAATTATATTCAAAGGATTACAAATAGTACATTAACAAATTTAACAGACGATACTTATCGTTTAATATTCAATGGAAATAGCTATAAACTCATTTATAATCCTGAAGATGGGCTTTATCACACTGAGGTAGAATCATATACTTACATTAAAAAAGAAAATAATGGTTCTAACCAAAAAGGAGAGTACTGGGTTGTTAAAACTAATGATGGAGCCGAATACAGATTTGGATATTTTAATAATTCTGAGTTAGTAAATCCTGTATCCGGCAGGAATTACACTGTTCGTTGGTATTTAGATCAATCAAAAGATGTAAACAACAACATTATCCATTATAATTACTCACGCAACCCAACTTCGGGAGAGTATTCAGCTGTTTATTTAAACACAATTACATACAATAATGGTTCAGCAGTCATTCAATTTTTAAGGGCACCCAAATCCCAATATTTTGATATCTATCACGAAGGATGTCGGTATAAAGAAATGAATTTATTGTCGAACATATCAATGTATGTTAATTCTCAGTTAGTTCGAAGATATTCTCTATCATATTCTTCTAATGATAGTCGACTTTTGCTGTCTAATATTTCTGTATTCGGGTCTGATAATAGCAGTTCGCTTCCTCCAACACAATTCTCATATAATACAGCAGGCGGATTTACAAGTAATACTTCAAATCGATTGCCTACGGCCATGTATGAGAACTATTCATCACTTGGCGTTATGCTTGTTGATCTTAACGGTGATGGCAGAATTGATACAACACAAAACACATTAAACCCTAATGCAAATAACACATGGATTAAAAATGGCAATGCAATTTTGAATGAAACATGGAAGTTACCTGTTCAAATTCTTAATAATACAAAGGACACCGGGGTTCGTTTTGTAGATATAAATGGAGATGGATTAATTGATATTGTTCAAAATTCTTTAAATCCTGCATTTAATAGAACTTGGATTAATACGGGTGAAGGATTTGAACTTAATACTTCTTGGAGAATCCCTACACCCATTATAAATAATTCAACAGATTTAGGAGTTAATTTTGTGGATATAAATGGTGACGGATTAGTAGATATTGTTCAAAATACAATTACTCCGACTGCCAATAATACATGGATTAATACCGGTTCCGGCTTTGTTTTGAATAATAGTTGGAGGATTCCTACCGCAACTTTAAATAAATCTAATGATACTGGAGTTCGTTTTGTTGATTTAAATGGTGATGGTTTAACAGATATTATTCGCAATTCAGTTTCTCCGACATACAATAATTCTTGGATTAATACTGGATCCGGCTTTGTTTTGGATTCAAATTGGAAATCACCTGTTCCTTTTGTAAATAAGTCGGTAGATCAAGGAGTCCGGTTGATTGATTTAAATGGTGACGGATTAATTGATATTACACAAAACTCTCTTTATCCTACTTATAATCGAACATGGATTAACAAAGGATATGGATTTGTTGCTGATAATACGAAAAATGTTCCATTAGTTTTTACAAACAATGGTGTAAATCTGGGAGTTGTAGCAACAGATGTTACTGGTGATGGTTTAATTGATTTTGTTCAAAATACAAAATCACCTAATGTAAATGTCTCATATATTAAAAAAGCAAATGGGCCTTATCTATTAAATTCAATTAAGCATTCATCTGGATCAACGACAAATGTCAGTTATGTTTCTTCTACTTCTTATAATAATACGAATTCAGATGGAAAACCTGGACTTCCTATTAATATGTGGCTTGTTTCATCAATTTTGACCAGTGATGGCAAAACTGATGGCATTGGTTACCATCGATCAAATTATAGTTACTCTGGTGGATTATACAATTTTAAACCATACGGTGAAAGTGAGTTCCGCGGGTTTGGTTATGTTAAAGTAACAACAGACAGAAGCATTGAACATCATTATTTCCATCAAGATACAGCTAAAAAAGGATTGGAGTATGAAACCAGAATTACTACGCCTACTGGCCTGATACAAAGTACCAATATTATTAGCACATATGATGAATATGAAAATAATGGTGCTTTTGAAGTTATGCTCCAATCTGTTCAAACTGAACTTTCTTACACAAATAGTTCTCCAATAGTTATGAGAACCAATTATACTTATGATAATTTTGGAAATGTGATTGAAGTTTATGACATCGGGGATATTTCTATAATCGGAGACGAAAAAAGAACATTGAATGAATATGTCTATAATACAAATAAATGGATTTTAAGTTCTCTTAAATCAATATCAATTGTTGATTCTTCAAACAATGAACTTGCAAAATCGTTTTTTTTCTATGATAATCATACTTCAATTAATTCTACTCCTTTAAAAGGGGAGTTAACAAAAGTTATAAATTGGAATGACCGGGGAAATGATGTAGAAATATCATTTGTATACGATTCATATGGAAATCTTATTCGACAAACAGATGCCGAAGGAAATTCAATGTTTGCTGAATATACAAATTCTACAAATTATCTTTATCCTGAAAATATTACAAATGCTTTGGGTCAAAAAATTAAATTAAATTATGATTTGCGTTTGGGTAAATTAACTAAAGTAACGGACGCAAATAATTACAGCACAGAAAATGTGTATGATTGTTTTGGCCGAATTATAAAAGTTGTCAAACCGTATGATACTCTTTTAAATCCGTCAGCTGAATATACTTATTATTTGGATGGGAATATTCCGGAATCGGTAAAAATATCCCTCAAAGAAAATGAGACAAGCCGATTAGATTCTTATCAATATTATGACGGAGTCGGCAGAATTACAAAAGTTGAAACGCCTGATGGCAATGGATCTTTCATTACTCAAGAAACTATCTACAATGTGCATGGCGAAATTAAAAACATGACGGCACCGTACGGAGTCAATGAAAGAAAATTAATTACGCAATATGAATATGATGAGCTTGGGCGGATTACAAAAATAACAAATCCTGATTTCACAACCAGAAGAACGGTTTATGATCAACTTAATATTACAGAATATGATGAGAAAGGGCATATGAAAAAATATGTTCAAGATATTCGCGGCAACATCATTAAAGTAATTGAATATAACGGTGAGGAAATTTACGAAACAAATTATGAATATGACATTCTGAACCGTTTAACGAAGATTATTCCATTGCAGTCTTATGATCAATCAAACATTTCATTTTCAAATGAAATATTTGATTCCTATTACCTTTTAGATAATCGTGTCGGTTTATTACAATTGGATTATTTAGCTCCAAATGAAAGTGTCACTTATTCTATAACTACAAACGGAATTCATGGGCAAAATAGAAATTTATTTGATTTTTATGATAATTTTGCAACGGATAAAAATTGGATTCGTGAAGGGACCGGACAATTCTCTTGGATTTTAGAATCTAATAATTTTATTGATAATACTGGGCTTGAACAGGAGTCGTTGAATTCCAATTTGAATCAATTTACTTCGTTAGATTTAGTTAATCTTTCAGAGGGGTACGTGTATTACACAAGAGTTGATGCTTATGATTTAGCTCCGGAAAATATCTATGGCATGGGTATTGCAAAGGATGATTCAGGAAACAATTTATTTGGATTTAACTTGTCCGAAGTTACAAATTACATGTATATGATTTTTGATCCAAAAATGACTTATTGGTATATGAACGAAAGTTCTGCATTGGATTACCCATATACACATTATATGGTTTTATACAAAATTATTTATGATGCTGATGAACAGAAATCTTATTTCTATTGCGATGGAAACTTGATGTATACATTTGAAGAAACAGTACCTATTAATGATCTTGTTCCGTTGTATCATAAAAAAGGCGGATCTGCCGGGGTTACATTGGTTGATTATATTGTAGGATATCAAAATCCCGTAAATGTCAATAAAAGTCAAGTGGTTTCAAACGGGCAAATATTTTTGACTATCCGTAATGATGGTGATGAACCGTTGAGGTATTCAAATGTGGAATTTGATATTTCAGCTTTTAATTTTTCAAATGTTTCGCTTTCTGATCAAATGCTTAATATTGAAAAAGCTAACAGTTCTCAACCAAATGTAATTTCATATACTGCCCCTTACAAGGTTGCAAATACAACATTTGTGTATGACTCATTAAACAACAAAGTTGAAATGGATGATCCGGATATCGGATTTTGGTCATATGTTTATGATTATAACGGCAATTTAATAAAACAAACTGACAGCCGTGATGTTGAAACTAATTTCGAATATGATGCTTTAAATCGATTAACAAAAGTCATCTATGAGTCGGATGATAACATTACATATTACTATGATAATGGAACTGTCGGTCCTCTCTCAAAAGTGGTGACCGGCATCTCTGAAAAGGAATATTCATATGACGAGAGAATGAGAATTCTAAATGAAACAATAAGCATTGATAATGTTTCTTATACGACTCGGTTTGAATATAATTCTTTAGATTTAATTCAAAATGTAACTTATCCGAATGGACAAATAAAGTCGATGGATTATGATAATCGCGGTATGCTTAAGGCAATTCCGGGTATCATTGATAATATTGAGTACGATTCATCCAATTTAATTAAGGAAAAGACTTATTCAAACGGTGTGTCAACTAAAATGGAATATGACAGTTTGACAAAACGTCTCAAAAATCTTCAGTCCACAGGAAATAATTCCGCTGTACTTCAAAATTTAACATATGAATTTGATCTCAAAGGGAATGTAGCAGCTATTAAAGACTACGAAAATAATGAAACTCAGCGATTTGTATATGATGATTTGGACCGATTAATTGCTGCAAATTCAAATTCCTATTCTCAAGGATTTGTCTATAATCCGCTCGGTTCTATTTTAGCTTTTAATGACGGTTTTAGTACAACAATTTTCGAATATGGTGAAAATGCCGGAATACATGCGCCTACTAAAGTTAATAATGCCTCTTTATATTATGATGAGAACGGTAATTTAATCGAAGATGGTGCTTTCATTTACATATATGATAATGCCAATAATTTGAAAGAAGTTTTGAAAAAAGCTGATAATGAAACAATTGCAGAATATTGGTATGATGAAAACGGTGCGCGTATAAAAAAAGTGGAAGCCGGAAAAACCACATACTATGTAAATGATGTTTATAATGTACATGACGGCAACGCATCCATTTATTATTATGCAAACGGAGAACGTATTGCTAAAGAATCTGCAGACGGAATTGTTTGGTATCTGAATGATTATTTAGGGTCAACAAACGTAGCCGTAAATGAAAACGGCAGTTTGGATGAAATGATCCATTATTATCCTTTCGGAAACCATCGTTCAGTTTCAGGCGGTTCATCATCTCATGAAATTTCAGTTGAAAACTTATTTAAGCAAGATATTGTCACATTGGAAAGTATTTCTACTTCCACTGTAGAGATATTAAATTCTGGTTTGAAAGAAGAGAAAAAGAATTTGTCTTCTTCACAATTTGAATCAGATTCAGACTTTTCAAATTTGGAAAGAACAGCGACTGAATTTAATTTGTATGACTCTGAGTTTCCAGATATGGTCAACAAGTTCACGGATGAAATTATTTACTCTACTCAGTGGGATTTCAAAGCAAAGAACAATAATCTTTTAAGTAGTTCAGAAAACACTGTTTACAATGAATCAGACTTAATTGAGGGTCATAAATATTATATTAGAACCCAAATTCAAAATGGTTCAGCGTTAAGTAATGATATTCCTATAAGGATGTATTCAGAAAAAGCAACCGATCGAACAATCAGTTCTGTTTTTGAATACGGTCCGGAAATCAAAAATATGGAATACTTACTCGGTTCTTACAATCCGTTTGTTTCTTCCATGGATCTTTCCAATCCGGTTTTGGTTGATCTTACAAAAACATTTGGTTCGGGACAAGAACCTGATGTCGGTTGGTGTAATGAATATCTTTCAAATGTCTCCGGTTCAGAAATCCTAACTGTTCCGCTTTTGTCATCTTCCGATGGCCCACAGCCATTATCGTCTACTTATACATATACAGGAAAAGAATACGATTCGGAAGTCGGCATTTATTATTTCGGCGCCAGATATTACAATCCGTCAACTTTTGTTTTCACACAAGCCGATAATATGATTCCTGATGTTTATAATCCGCAAGCTTTGAACCGTTATTCGTTCTGTCTGAATAATCCTGTTACTTATACAGATCCTGACGGACATGCTATTAATATCGGTTTAGCAATTGGAGGCGTTATAGCTGGTGCAGTATTTGGCGCAGTTTCTTCTGCTCTCATACAACATTATACAACGGGTACCATTAATAAAAATGAAGTTCTAAAATCGGCAGCTATAGGTGCCGTTGTTGGTGGTATTGGCGGTTTGACCATGGGAGTCGGATTAGCTGCAGCAACGGCTGGTACTACCAAAGCAGCAGGGTTAACTATGTTTGGAACTACTGCCGCAGATAAAGCTGCAGCGGTAATTGTATATGCACATGTTGGCGGTTATTCAGGTATAGTTTCAGGTTCATCTAAAAGAGCTCTGGAAGGTGAACAAGTTTTGAATGGTAATGAAATGGTAAAAGATATAGCATTTGGTTCGGTAGATGGCGTATTTCAAATAAAAAACATAACGACATCGTTTTCTTATACTTACGATGTTTCGCAAGCATACAGTTCTTCAGTTGTCATACAAAGCTCTAGTTCAAGCAGTGGGGGTAGTAGTAAAGCAGTTATTAAAGATCCAAGTCCTACTAAATCCAGTAGCAGCAGCGGTTCTTCATCTAAAAGTATTGTTTCTACAATTACTACGGGTGCAAAAAGTGTTCAAAGCAGTATTAAATCAAGTGTCAATAATGCCGCAAGTAAAGTTAACAATGCAATAAATAATTTCAAGTCAAAATTGGGGTTATGATTATGCAATCATCCCTTTTTAAAAATTTATTATTGTTTGTGCTGATACTGCTTTCATCAGCTTTGGCACTATTTTCTGATATATCTGATATTTCATATATCATTCATTTTTTTGAACGTATGGGTGTATGTGGATTTTTGACTGCTATTTATTGTTATTATAATTATACGTTTTTTGTTGTCAATTCTCAGAGCAGAAAACTTATTTACCCTTCCCATATGCAATCAATATTATCTACGATGTTTTTCGTTTTTTATTTCGCATTCTTATGTGTCGTTCTTATACTTTTATCTCTTGGGATTGCAAGTCTCTTTTTAGATGAACCGTTCCAAATCTTTGAGATGCCAATGTTTTATTTCTTACTGCAGGCATCAACCTTATGTTTATTTTTAATATTTGCTGCAGCATTGAATCATATTGCATCAAAATCAACTGCTACAGGCACAGGTAAAAGTAACAGGGAGGTTTTATCTGAATGATGCTCTTTTTTATTTTATTTTTAATCATTTCTTCGTTGCCTGCATTTTACATTGCGACGAAAAAAGATTTTATTGTCATCCCCAATGATACATTTAATCGCTATTGGATGCGTCTCATTATTCTTTACCCGATGACTCTTTTTACGTTTTTAATAAGCATGGGTATGATTTACGGGCTTGAAACTTTTTTTTCTTTCAGGCTGGATGATTACACTTTCATCAAATATGCGGCGTTACTTGTTCCTTTATTGATTGCTTTCATATTTATTTGGGTATTTGAAAAATATATTATTAAAAATGACATCATTCAAAATTCATTGGATATTGTAAAAGACAAACTTTTCATTTATTTTCCGGATGACAATAATCGTATTCTCCCTCGAAAAGCAGCGGGAACAAAATATAATTTCCCGAAACGAAAACCTGACGAATTTCTTCTCGGAATTCAGATGTCTGATTTTATCATAGCAGAAGAAGAAATTGAGGGTCGGGACATTCTTTTCACACTTGACGGCGAACTTATTGTCAGTGAACGTGTTTTGTCGGTTTTTCAAAATAATAATCTGACCGGTTATTCAATTCGCCCGACGAAATCCAGAAAAACAAAAGCAGCATTGAAACCTGCTTTTTATCAAATAACATCGCATAAATATATGCCGCCGGTTTCAGAATTCACTCAAATCAAAACAAGTCGATTTTCGGTAACCTCCGTTCCTCTTAATAATGAAGTCTATTATGATTTGAAAACGTTAAAAAACACTTCGGATTTTAACAGAAGTTTGGAATATTTCGGAGCAAATGATTTTGACCCGTATGCACCGCAGCGTTTTTGGATCGTTTCTCCAAAAGTTAAAGAAATATTCATTAGTCGATTTAAACAAAGTGAACGGGACTTTATTTCGATTTTTTTAGTTGATTCGGAAGTTTCGGATGATCAGCAAAATGAAACAGAACAACAGGAATTTGAATAAAAACGGATGATTTTTCCATTTTATTTTTTTAAAAACCGACTTCGTTTTCGAATTTATTTTTTAAAATTGCAGCAACTCGCGCACGGCGGCACAGCAATACTGACGGCAGCAGCAAGATGCAGGGGTAGCTGCTAAGTGGAAACAGCAAAACAGCTGCATGGAAACAGCAAGGTAATCTGTGCCCACGCTCGCGTAGCGAGCGGATGTGATAAAAATGAGATGATGCATATGGAAACAGGAAGAGGCATGCCAATGCAAACAGAACCAACTGCAAACAAACCAATTACAAACAAAGCAATTGCAAACAGAACCAACTGCAAACAGTATTAATAATTTGAAAAACAAAAAAGATGAAACAAGATATTGAATTTCAATATCTCATTTCTAATTTAATTTTAAAATTTATTTGAAAATTTATTCGTATTTGTAACCGATTTTCATCGCTTTCTCAATTGAAGCGGATGCGTCGTCGATTTCTTCTTTGGTCAAAGCGATTTCTTCTTTGCCGGCCGTAATCTTCAAGCCGCCGCCTGCGACAGTCTTTCCGATAACAATGCACGGAATATCTTTCATGATTTCCGCAATCTTGTCGGTTGATTTGACTGTGAGAATTGCTCTTGCCGGGGATTCGGAGAAGAGAAGTTCGTCTGCGCGGTCAATTCCAAGCGCCGTTAAATCAACTTCCGCGCCGACATCGGTGAGCATTGATGCGAGCGCTTTTGCAAGACCGCCTCTTGAAATGTCGTGCGCACTTGTCACGTCGCCGGAGGCACAAGCCTTTGCGATTGCATCAATAATCTTGTCGTAGTTTTCGGGAACTGTCGGAACTGTTCCGGCGTCTTCCATGTCGGAGACGCGGTAGTATTCGCTGCCGCCGAGTTCTGCTTTGGTTGTGCCGATGAGAAGAACGGTTTCGCCGGCTTCTTTGAAGAATGAAGACGGGATTTGTTTTTCAAAGCTCACAATTCCGAGTGTGCCGATTGCGGGTGTCGGAAGAATGGCGGTGTCAAATTCCGCGCTTTCGTTGTAGAGGGACACATTTCCGCCGACGACGGGGATGTTTAATTTCTTGGCGGCATCGGAAAGGCCGAGGACGGACTGTTTCAAATACCAGTATTGTTCGGGCTTGTTGGGGTTGCCGAAGTTGAGGTTGTCAACGAGGCAGAGACCGGGCGCGCCTTTGACGGCGAGGTTCATCGCGTTTTCAATGACGGTCATCACGGATCCGGTATACGGGTCCAAAAGACAGATGGCGGGCTCGCAGCCGCAGGTCATGGCAACGCCTTTTTGGTCGGTCACCTTGATGATGCCGGCATCGCCGCCGCTTTCACCGTAAACGATCGGGAGTGTTGTTTTCGCGTATTTTTCCCAAACGGTTTTGCGGGAGGCGAGGTTGTAAGAGGAAAGCATGTTCAGAACGCAGGCTTTCATGTCGGCCGGAAGCGCGGGTTTCTTGGACAAAAGCGCTTCTGTTCTCGGTGCGGGCGCCTCGGACGGAAGTTCGCATTTCGGAACGCCGCTGACGATAAATTCAATCGGAAGTTCGGCTTCGACTTTTCCTTTGTAAGTGACGCGGTAAACCGGGTCTTCGGTTAAGTAGCCGACATCGGTTGCCAAAACGTTGTGCTTTCTCATGATTTCCATGACGGTTTCCATGTTTTCGGGTTTGACTTCGGCAAGCATGCGCTCCTGTGTTTCGGAAAGCATGATTTCAAAAACGGTCAAATCATCAAAGAAAAGAGGCACGTCATCAACAATGACGGTAAATCCGAAGCCGCCTTTTTCGGCCATTTCGACGGTTGCGCCGGTTAAGCCGGAAGCGCCGAGGTCGCGGCAGCATTCGATGAGTTTCTTTTCGATAATTTCGATGGTTGCGTCAATCACGCGTTTTTCAAGTTCGGCGTCGCCGCCGGGAATGGTTTCTCTGGCAGGGGTGTCGTCTTCGGACATGTCAGCAGATGCGAACGCTGCGCCGCCGAGACCGTCTCTTCCGGTTTTGGAGCCGAAGAGGATGAATCTGTTGCCGGGCGTTTTAGAAATGGAAGTCATTAAGTTGTCTTTCTTGCCGAGGCCGACGCAGACAACGTTGACGAGCGGATTGCCGTTGTATCTTTCATCAAAGTAAGATTCGCCGCGGATGCCGGCCACTTTAATGGTTTCGGCGTAATCGGCGGAGCCTTGGAGGATGTTGTCAAAAATCCATCTGTTTTTGTCGGAATCCAGGGGGCCGAGATAGAAAGGCGCAAGGACGGCGACGGGAAGCGTTCCCATGGAGATGACGTCGCGGACAATGCCGCCGACACCGGTTGCGGCGCCGCTGTAAGGATCAATGTAGGACGGGTGGTTGTGGCTTTCCATGGCGATGGAAAGGATGTGTTCGTCGTCAAATTTAACGACGGCAGCGTCATCGCCTGGGCCGATGATCACATTTTCGCCGGTCGTTTTAAAGTTTTTCAAAAGCGGCCAGCTGGAACGGTAGGAACAGTGTTCGCTCCAAAGGTTCAAGAAAATGCCCTGTTCCAATTCGTTTGGCTGACGGCCTATTTTTTCAACAACAAGTTTGAGATCTTCTGCGGGTAACATATGTGATTGAGCCTCTTTTTGCGGTTAGAATTTGTGATTTCGATTTGAATTAAATTCTGTTCTGTTAAATAAATAAATTAAGAATAAATTAAGAAAATCATAAAATTCTTAAAAATTGATTTTTTCCGTTTCGTTGAAACAATCGGGAAAAATATTTTTAACTTTTCAAATAAAAAAAATCTCAATAATTTAAAAGCCTTCCCATAGACCGAAAAAACGCCGCTATTTGTCATAATTTATATTGACAATACGTTTTCAAAATCACGGGGAGTTATTTTTTGTTTTTCAAAATATTACTGAAATTTATCATGATTGTTATGATTTATTTTTTTGATTATTTTGATTTTTTTTGAAAAATAATTCATTTGGGAGAATATATCTTTTTTATTTCATTTTATTTTTCTTTTTGCCGCAAGACCGCTGCGCGCGCGGGCCGCTCCGATTTTTTAAAATGAATTAAAAACACGGTTGGGTTTTCAGCGAAATATTCCGGGGGTTGTTTGTGTTTTCATTAAAACCGAAACATCATTTTTCATAACTTTTCAAACCCGAACCCCCTCTTCCGTAAAATAAAACAGAAAAAAACGGGGTTCGTTTTTCTTTAACTTTTGAATAAAACGATGTTTCGGTTTTTGAAAAATAATTAAACCCCAAGAACCGCCCCTCCAATCTGAGTTTTGTGAGTGCAGCGAGCAAAATGAAGATTGGAGATAGACTCAATGACTTCAATTAAAACAAAAAGCTGTTTTGTTGTCAATCCGGTTGCTGTATAATCTTAGTGCTGTTGTTCTGCCACTCGGTTTGCGTTTGCTGCATGCATCATCTCATTTTTATCACATCCGCTCGCTACGCGAGCGTGGGCACTGCTACCTTACTGTTTCCGTTTGCCGCTGTTACCTTACCGTTTCCGTTTGCCGCTGCTGCCTTCTCGTTTCCGTTTGCCGCTGTTACCTGCCGTCTGCCATTACCGCTGCCGCCCGCGCGCGAGCTGCTCCGTTTTTTTAAAATCATTCAAAATCGCCTTCTTTTTTTGATTTTCATTTTCCTGCGGTACGCGGGGTTTGGCTTTCAGCATGCTGATATCGCCGGCTATAGTATCTAATATTTATACTTCGGATTCATAAAATGACAAAAAAATTCACTTCATGTGACAACTGAGGCACAAAAAATGGATATTCAAAAAGTATTGGAGCAATACCGCCGCGGCGAAATTGATTTGGCGGAGGCGGAAGATGCCGTTCGGTCCATGGGTTTTTTGTCCGTTTCGGATATTGCCCGCGTCGATACTTTCCGCTGCAAACGAACAGGCGTTCCTGAGGCGGTGCTGGCCGAAGGCAAAACGGATGACGACCTTTTGGCCATCGTCCGCGCTCAAGTGGATGCTGTCGGCCGGGTTCTTGTGACGCGCGTCTCTTCGGCGCAAATGGTGCTGCTCGAATCCGCTTTTCCGAACTGCGTTCAAAAAAGCCGCGCTCAAACCATTTGCGTTGTTCATGCCGCGGACCGATCCGAACCGCCGAAGGGCGGCGGTGTTGTCGCAATCATTTCCGCGGGAACGGTTGACATCAAAGTGGCCGAAGAAACGAAAATGACAGCCGAAGAAATGGGCTGTCAAACGATTGAAATTTATGACGTCGGCGTTGCCGGCTATCACCGCCTTATTTTGGAGATGGAAAATCTCCGCGAAGCCAAACCTGACGCGGTTGTTGTTGCCGCCGGGCGTGAAGGAACGCTTCCGACAGTCGTTGCAGGCATTATTGACGTACCTGTCATCGGATTGCCGGTTTCCTCCGGCTACGGCATGGGGGCAAACGGGGAAGCGGCACTTCTTTCCATGCTTCAGTCCTGTTCCGTTATCAGCGTTGTGAATATTGACGCCGGATTCGTTGCCGGCGCATATGCGGCGCGCATTGCCAACCGAATGCAGGCGGCACGCAGCGGCGATAAGCATGGCGGTCAGTACAGCAATCACAGCAATCACAACAATCACAGCGGAAATCACAAAAATTACAATACTCATAATAATCGCAATGAAAAGAGTGATGAAAAACACAGAACAAATCACGGGGGTAATCATCAATGAAAGCGCTGTATTTTGAACCGTTTTCAGGTGCTTCGGGCGACATGATTTTGGGGGCTTTGATTGATTTGGGCGCGTCCGTTTCTTTTATTCAAAAACACATTGAACCGCTTGCCAATGTTTCCATGGCTGTTCAAAAAACGGTCAAAAAGGGAATTTCGGCATTGGATGTTTCAATTTCTGAAAATTCGCCGAACAACGAGCGCCATTTTTCTGAAATTTGCGAAATCATCTCCGGCGCGGGCTTGCCCGAGGAGGTTGAAAAAAACGCGTTCGCCGTTTTTGAAATTATTGCAAAGGCCGAATCCGCCGTTCACGGAAAACCGCTGAGCGAACTGCATTTCCATGAAACCGGGCAGGATGACGCGATTGCCGATGTCGTCGGCTGCTGTCTGGCTTTTTACGATTTGAAAAACAATCCCGAAACGCAGTATTGTGAAATTCTCTGCGGCGATATAAATGTCGGCGGCGGTTTTGTGAATTGCTGTCACGGAAAACTTCCGGTTCCGGCGCCGGCAACGCTTGAAATTCTGAAATCCGGCGGACTGCCGTTTTACGCCGACGGCAATCGGGAACTGCTGACGCCGACAGGGGCCGCCGTGCTGTCCCATTTTGCCGCTCCCGCTCAAATCCGGACAAGCAAAACCGTTTGCATCGGTTACGGCGCGGGGGATGCCGAAACGGAGTCGCCGAACGTTTTGCGCGCGTCTTTGATTGAATATTCCGGATGCGTCCCGCTTCTCAAGGATCAGATCGAAGTTTTGGAAACAAATGTGGATGACGTCACGGGCGAAATTCTCGGGCATTTGGTTGAAAATCTGATGGCGGCCGGGGCTTTGGATGTGTCCGTTTTTCCGATTTATATGAAAAAAGGACGGCCGGCACACATGATTAAAGTGATTTCAAAGGCTGACCGGTCCGAGCAGCTGGCGCGGCAGATTATCCGCGAAACCGGATCGCTCGGTGTCCGCATCATTCCGACCAAGCACAGAGTGTCGGTGAAGCGTGAAATTGTTTCTCTGCCGATTCAAATCAGCGGCCGGACATTTGAAATACCGTTTAAGATTGCGCGGTTTGAAGACGGCGAACTCATTACCGTTTCCGCCGAATATGAAAATTGCAAACAGATTTCCTCGGAAATCGGATTGCCGCTTCGAACGGTGATTCAAAAAGCAGAAGAAGAAGGGCGCCGCCGTTTTTGTTAATTTGTTTTTGATTTCCTTTTTTTATTTCTGTTTTCTATTTTCGTTTTCATTTTGATCTGTTTTTATTTTCGTTTTTGTTTTTGATCTGTTTTTATTTTTGACACGTTTTATTTTTAATTCATTTTATTTTTAATTCATTTTATTTTTAATTCATTTTATTTTTAATTCATTTTTATTATTCATTTTATTTTTGTATTATTGAATCTGTTCTGATAATTTCTGCCGCAGCCGTTTTCATTAATTTTTCCGTTTGTGTTTATGAATTTTTATCCTGCTTCGCATCGTGCCGTTTTTTCTGTTTTTCAAGATCGGTCGTGCCTCTTCCATAATAGATAACTATATATACACCTGCAATAATTAGGGTGAAATAGGGTTAGGTAAACATAAATTGTTTTACATTCTTTTGTCTGACGACACCAACCTCCGTAAAACAATCATTATCAATCCATCGGCAAAATGTTGACCCCCAACAACATTTTGGTTCTACTTTTTCCGCCGCCGGTCTGTCCCCAATATTAGATCCGCGGCGGGTTTTAAACCTCTTTTGTTTTTCAGTTATTCAACTAAATTTGAGTAATTTTATTTTTATAAAAATTTAAAACCTGCGGGTTTCAAAAAATTTCAAGAAGTTCAAAAAACAGAAATCAAAAGAAATTCAAAAGCAGAAATTAAAAGAAATTCAAAAGCAGAAATTAAAAGAAATTCAAAAGCAGAAATTAAAAGAAATTCAAAAACAAAAATTAAAAGAAATCCAAAAGCGGAAATCAAATTGAGAAAAGCAACATCAGAAAATTTAGATATGTCTTAAAATATCAAAGACATATCTGCTTCAAAACCGATAACGGCATATCCCAACTCAAATGCGTTTAAAACGCCGGGATGGAATTCGCCGAAAACGCCGACTTTTTGGCCGCCGACATAAATATCCGCCGCTCTTCCCGAGAGGAATGCCGGATCTTCCGATTCTTTTAATTCATAATCCGTTTCCATTTCTCTGAAAAACGCGTCGGCCGCTTCGGACATTTCCGTAAAGTTGGCGGCGTGGTGAATGGAAACCGCGGCAATTTTCTGTTTATTTCTGCCGCTGACAGCGACTTCGCCGACTTCAAAAATCTTTTGCGGCAATTCGCGGTGGCGGTTCAGCGCGAGAATTTCAAGCAGGCCCGGAAGAAGCGTTGTTCGAAGCATTGTCTGATCTTCGCTGATTGGGTGCGTGACATAAGTGACATCTTTTGTAATCGGACGGCGCATATTTTCAAAGTGGATCTTCTCGCTGGTCAGCGTGAACGGCATAACCTGGCTGTAACCGAGACTGACCATGGCTTCGCATGAGGCAAGCCGCGCAATCGAAAGCGGGTGAGATTTTCCCGCAGTGTATGTCTGGGGCAGCTTTGCCGGAATGTTTGCGTAGCCGTAGCCGATGGCAACGTCTTCGATAATATCATATTTATGCAAAATGTCCGCGCGGTACGCGGGCGCGTCCACTTCGAATGTTATCGGACTTTTAGAAATCACGGACGCGTCAAATCCCATTTTTTCAAGCGATTGAATCACTTCTTCGGGAGACAGTTTGAATCCGAGATGCGTTTCAATTTCTTCAAGCGCAATTGCATATGTCACAGGTTCCATGTCGGGAAGAAGCGTTTCCGACTCTTCGCTGTCCGCGCTTTCATCAATAATTCTGACGGCTTCAATAATGCCGCCGCGTTCGGCAAGCGCCGCAACGACGATATTCAACGCCGTGTAAACTTCTTTGCCGGTTCCGGTCACGTCGATGAATAATTCTTTGGTGGATTCGGTCACGGTCGTTCGTGTTCCGTTAATGATCGGCGGGAACGACAAAACATTGCCGTTATCATCTTTTATAATCGGATAAGTCTTCATGTCTTTGACGAGGTGCGCGAATTTAACGCCTTTTGCGTGTTTTTCCAAAATTTCGGTCATCGTCATTTCTTCGGTATGGTCCAGCGGAACAAAAGAATAATCGGGCGATTCCGTCATGTAAGTGAACGGCGCGCTGATGTCTGCCATGTCGTGAACGCCGATGGATACTTTTTTGCGGTTCCGGCCGAGCGCCCAATGCAGATCTTCCTGCAAATCCATGAGTGATTTGATGGAAGCGGATGTAAATGCCAGACCGCGGACAACAGCGCAGCCGAGAACGGGACGAAGATCTTTCACTTCTTTTTTAATTGTGATTTGGACCTGCGGCGGATTGACCGTGTATTTTTTGAGGCCCGGGCTGATTCCGAGGAATGCTTTCATTGCGCGGGAAACACCTTCTACGCTGTAAAAATCCGGACGGTTCGGGAAAAACTCAATGTCGATTGTTTCTTCTTCCACACGTTCCACTTCGGCGCCGATCATTGAAACATTGTCAATGATTTCCTGCCGGTCGATGCCGGATAATGTTTCCAGGTCTTTTGAATCAACAGTAATAACAGGCATAATGAATCAGATTTGAAATATTTTTTAAAATATGAATTTTTAATTTGAAAATTATTCAATTTAAATATGAAATAATGAATGGAAATATTAACGCTTTCTTTGATATATGAATTATTCCGTTTATTTTTTAGTTCTCATTTTTCCGTTTATTTTAATTTTCATTTTCCGTTTATTTTAATTTTCATTTTCCGTTTATTTTAATTTCCGTTTTCTGTTTGTTTTCATTTTCATTTTCCATTTATTTTAATTTCCGTTTTCTGTTTGTTTTTCAGTTTGATTTCTTCCGTTTTCTGTTTGTTTTTCTGTTTGATTTCTTCCGTTTTGATTTCTTTCGGGTTTCTTCCTTCCGTTCTTAAAAAGACCGTCGGGTTTTTATAGAACTTTTATCAGTTATTTGTTAGATTTCTATCTGAAATTTCATCTTTTTCAAGTTATTTTTTGTTTTTAAAACATCATTGATGCATCTTGAAAATTTGTTTCCGCCCGGTTGTTTTGCCGGCGGATTTATTGTCTTAAATTCATAATATTCATCATTTAATCAAAAAATAGGAGACAAATAAAATGGCAAAAACCGGTCCGATTATTGTCTTAGACCCCGGAAAGGAAAGAACAAAAGGAAACGACGCGCTTTTTATGAACATCAATGCCGCTAAAGCAGTTGCGGGACTCGTTCAGAGCACGCTCGGCCCCAAAGGCATGGATAAGATGCTGATTAACAATCTCGGCATCGTCAGCATGACCAACGACGGCGCCAACATCTTAAAAGACATCGGCATCGAACATCCGGCCGCGAAAATGATTGTCGAAGTTGCCAGATCCGTTGAATCAACTGCCGGCGACGGTACAACCAGTTCCGTTATTTTGGCCGCCGCATTTTTGGACAAAGCAGAAAAGCTGATCAAAAAAGGCATTCATCCGTCCGCCATTGTCAAAGGATACAGAATCGCGGAACAGCAGGCGCTTGAAATCCTGGAAAAATGCGCCGTTGATGTTTCCGAAGGCGACCGCGAAGATTTCTTAAAGAAGGTTGCCATGACCGCCATTACCGGAAAAGCACCCGACGTTCACAAAGAGCATTTGGCCGACGTTTGTGTCAAAGCCGCCGAAATCGTTGAAGAAAACGGTTTCGTGGATGTCAGAACCAAAATTATCCGCGTCGTGGAACTTCAGAAGAGAGTCGAAGAAACTGAAGTCGTCGAAGGCATCGCGTTAAACACGGGCGCGCTCAGCCGCAAAGCTCCGAAAAGAATCGAAAACCCGAAAATCGCGCTTTTGGATGCGGAGATTTCGGCCAACAAAACAAAGACAGGTTCCGTTATGGTTGTCAGCTCTCCCGAAGAGCGTCAAAAACTGATCGAAAACGAACAGCAGTCCGTCATCGGAATCGCGAAAAAGATTGTTGATTCCGGCGCAAATGTTCTTTTCTCAACAAAAGCCGTCAGAGGCGTCGCTTTAGAATATCTTGAAAAGAACAATGTTTTCGTTTCCCGTCCGATGGAAGAAAAAGACATCGAAAATGTTTCTTATGCGACCGGCGCAAAAATCGTCCGCAACCCCAAAGAATTCACCGAAGAAGATTTGGGCGGTGCCGATTTGCTTGAATACGACACACACAACGGTGCCGGAAAAACATACATCCGCGGCGGCCGCAACTCTGCGGTTGCAACAATCGTTGTCCGCGGCGAAACAATCCAGCACGCCGACGGTGTCGACACGGCATTGGACGATGCGCTTTGGGTCATCAAATCCGTGATTGAAGACGGCAAGATTGTTGCCGGCGGCGGTGCCAGCGAAATGGAAGTTTCACTCGGCCTTTTTGCTTACGCCCCGAAAGCAGGCGGCTATGACCAGCGTGTGATTGCCGCTTACGCCGAAGCAATGGAAGAGCTTCCGAAAACTTTAATCCGGAACGGCGGTTTGGACGTCATTGATCTTTCATTGGCTCTCCGCGCCGAGCACACAAAGAACAAGAATGCGGGCGTTAACATTTTCACCGGAAAAATTACGGACATGCTGGCAGAAGGCGTTGTTGACACATACCGCGTTAAAGTCAACACCATTAAAGCCGCAACCGAAGCCGCCATTATGATTCTTCGCATTGACGATATGCTTCGCGCAACAACAATGACAAAGATTCCGGATGCTCCCGCATCACAATTGGCAGCTACCTACAACGGAATGGCGCCGCCCCAAATGGATGACCGCAGATAATTTCTGCGTTTATCTTTTTGTTTTTTAATTTTGTTTTCTTTTATTTCCTTCGTATTTTGTTTTCTTTTTTGTTTCCTTTCGTTTTTGATTTTTCGTTTTTGATCTTTCATTTTTTTAATGTGCCGGCAATCAGATGTCCGTTTTCTTCTTTTTTTAAACGGGTGCTGTTCGCGCGCGGCGCCGGCAGGGTGTAACCAAGCGGAAAGCATGTTGAAAAACATGCAAAAACAGAATCCAAATTAATCGAATTGAATTTAATCGAATTGAATTCCGGCAAAAAGAGAATGTATTCTGCGGATGAATTGTAAAATATAAAAAAGTGAAACCGGAAATTTCCGATTTCAGTGTTCTGTCAATTTTGAATTTGCTTAAAGTCTGTCGAGGTTTATGACACTGACGCTTTCCGCTTCGGGAATTTCGTTTAATGCGTCTTCGACAGGTTCAATGCCGCCTTCGTCGTCTTCGACGATGACTGTGACAATCAATGCTTTCAAGCCGAATGCAATGGGCTGTTCAACGATTTCGCCGTTGAGTTTTCCGCTTGCGGGCATGGCTGCTTTGATTGCTTCTTTGAGTGCTTCTAAGTCTGTGTCAGCATCTGCCGGCATAACTTTAATAGTTGCTGCAACACCGCTCATAATTTTCACCTTTGTTTTGTAATGGTTTTAATGATTTGTTCGCTGTTCAATTAGGGTCCTACAAATCCGCATTTTGTGCATTCGTAGGTGTTTGCAAGGACACGGCAGCTTTGGCATCTTCCGATTCCTTCGCCGCATTTCGGGCAGGGGAATCTGACGCTTCCGTCTTCAACGAGATTCATGCCGCATGTTGTACAATTATCGACTTTTGTCATCTTCTCTCTCCTGTTTGATTATTGATAATATTGGATTATAGAATTCATAAGATTGCATTGGCTTTAAATGCTGTTTCAATCCGAAGTCTGTTAAATCGTGTGCTTTGAAAAGAGTATCTTATGATTTAAAGTTTATTGAAGGTTGAGCGGTTTGAAGTTCCCGAAAAATGCCGGGATTAAAATCTCGTTTGCGGAAAAAGCTAAATTTTTAATAGTTTCATTCCTTTCTTTTTATTTACTCTCACTTTACTTTCTATTTGATTCCATTTAACCGGCCGCCATAACTTTCCGGTTGCTTTTTGTTTATAAATTTTATTCACGCATATTCGTACAAATTATTTCCATAAAATTAATTTCCATAAAATTATTCACACAAATCTTCAGGTGGTGTTTTTTATCGCGCCGAGAAAATATTCAGAGAAAAAGAGTCTTTCAATCATTCCGTCTTTTAAAAATAATTATCTTCGAACTTTCCTGCTGTCTTTAGCGATGTCGCTTTTTATGGTGTTTTCGCTCTACGGCCTTTACGGAATGATTGCCGAAAGAACAATTCCGATTCATGCCGCAATCGCTTTGTTGATTTTTGCGGTCCTGTTCGTCGTCGGGTATGAATTCTTCAATGCTCGTTTTGTTCGAAAAACAACCGCGCTGGTTGTCGGATTTTTGGCAGCCTTTTGTCTGACGATTTTAATTTTGGCATTGGTTGAATTTGCCATGATGGCTTTTGCCGGAACGATTACGGATATCGGCTGGGAAAAGTTCGTGGTTGCGGTTGCGTTCTGTTTAATTGTATCCGTTATCATTTTGAAATACTTCGAAAATCTCTGAACGGGATTTTCATCCGATTTTTAATTTTCATTTTTTTGTTTTTGTTCTCATTTTCATTTTTTTGTTTTTGTTCTCATTTCTATTTTTTTGTTTTTGTTCTCATTTTCATTTTTTTGTTTTTGTTCTCATTTCTATTTTTTTGTTTTTGTTTTTATTTTCATCCTTCCTTTTCAGTTTCTATTGTTTACTTTTTCTCATTTCTCTTTTCTTTTCGTTTCTGTTTTTCTTTTTTTGTTTCTTCTTCCGTTTCTGTTTTTCTTTCTCTTTCTCGTTTCTTTCTTTTCCGATCTTTTGTTTATTTCTGTTAAATTCTGTCAAATATATATCTCTAAAATTTTATAATATTGTCATTTGTTGTTGTTTTTGTTTTCGTTAATTCGAATACTAACCAAAAGTTATTGTTTCTTCTGCATTTGTTTATTTTTCATAATTTTTCATTTTATTAGAAATATTTATATACTTTTAATTCGTGTGTAAATTTGTTTAATTATCGCTCTTTAGGAATTCAGGATGACAAATAATGAACCATACAAAATACGAAAATGAAGTCTGTGCTGAAACAGATTCTGCCGAATCCTGCGATGACAGCGCTTTCATGTCGGAATGCATCCCCGAAGAGGACGGCGGAACAACTCTTGAAGATGGCGCGGCAAATGCCGGCCCCTGCGCGTCTGAAAAATCCGGCGCGCTTGCAGATGAAAACGCCGTCTTATTAAAACGGGTTGAAGATTTAACTTCTGCATATCTGACATTGGCTGCAGATTTCGAAAATTATAAAAAACGCACTCAAAAACACATGGAAGATGTCAAGAAATTCGCAAGCGAACCGCTCATGATTGACATGATTGAAGTCGCGGACAATTTTGAACGCGCCATCGTATCCGCCGAAAAGGAAACGGCCGATAAAGAATCGCTGATGGAAGGCGTGAAAAACACGTACCGCCAGTTTATGACGCTTCTTGAATCTCACGGTCTTTCAAAAATCTCTTCCGATCCCGGAACCGAGTTTGACCCGCATCTCCATGAGTCCGTTGCGCAGATTCCGACAGCCGAATTCCCGGACGAAACGATTATGGAAGTTTTCAAACCGGGATACACGCTGAATGCAAAAGTTATTCGGCCGGCAGCCGTGACGGTTTCAACCGAGCCCGACGAATGAACGGGGGCGGTTATTCACACTTATGTAATTAACAAAAACAGAATCAATCAAAAAAACTGAATCATTCAAAAAACAGAGTCATTCAAAAAACAGAGTCAAAATCAAAAAATTCAAAAAGAAATTCATTGAAAACTTATAAAAAACAACTCTATTCAAAACTCTTTGAATCTATTCAAAACTCTTTGAAATTAATTTTAAAATAAATTAAAAAAATAATTTAAAAAATAAATTAAAAAAATAATTTAAAAAATAAATTAAAAAAATAAATTTAAAAATAAAAAACAAGGTGAAAAAATATGGCAAAAATTTTAGGCATTGACTTAGGCACGACAAATTCCTGTATGGCTGTTATGGAAGGCAGCGAACCCACCGTTCTTCCCAACGCCGAAGGCGGCAGAACAACTCCGTCCGTTGTCGGCTTTTCCAAGAAGGGTGAGAAACTCGTCGGCCAAATCGCCAAAAGACAGGCTGTTTCCAACTCCAAAAACACTGTCCAGTCCATTAAAAGACATATGGGTGACGCAAACTACAAAGTCACTTTAAACGACAAAGAATACACGCCTCAGGAAATTTCCGCAATGATTCTCCAGAAGCTGAAATCCGATGCAGAAGCATACCTCGGCGAAACCATCACACAGGCTGTTATTACAGTTCCCGCTTACTTCAACGATGCTCAGAGACAGGCGACAAAAGACGCCGGAACAATCGCAGGCCTCGAAGTTTTAAGAATCATCAATGAACCGACAGCCGCAGCGTTGGCATACGGCCTTGACAAAGAAGAAGGTTCCAAAGACCAGAAAATCCTCGTCTACGACTTGGGCGGCGGCACATTCGACGTTTCCATTTTAGAAATCGGCGACGGCATCTTTGAAGTTTTGGCAACCAGCGGTGACACACGCCTCGGCGGCGACGACTTTGACGACAGAATCGTTGACTATCTTGTCACCGAATTTAAGAAATCTCACGGCGTTGACTTGTCCAAAGACTTGGCAGCTCTCCAGCGTTTGAAAGATGCGGCCGAAAAAGCCAAGATCGAACTCTCCGGCGTGACATCCACCAACATCAACTTACCGTTTATCGCACTCGGCCCCGACGGCGACCAGCTCCACCTGGACGTTGACATCACGCGCGCGCAATTCGAAAAGATGACCGAAGACCTTCTTGAGAAGACGCTTGTGTCCATGCGCCAGGCATTGGAAGACTCTAAATTGAGCATTGATCAGATCGACAAAGTGATTCTTGTCGGCGGTTCGACCAGAATGCCCGCAGTTGTTGATTTAATCGAGAAATTCACAAACAAGAAACCGTACAAAAACATCAACCCTGACGAAGCAGTCGCAGTCGGCGCAGCCATTCAGGGCGGTGTTTTGTCAGGCGACATTAAAGATATCCTTCTTTTGGATGTTATCCCGCTCACACTCGGTATCGAAACACTCGGCGGCGTTTCCACGCCTTTGATTGAGAGAAACACAACGATTCCGACAAAGAAGAGCCAGATCTTCTCAACGGCGGCCAACAACCAGACTTCTGTTGAAATTCATGTTCTTCAGGGCGAGCGCAGTGTGGCTTCCGGCAACAAGACACTCGGCAGATTCATTTTAGACGGTATTCCTCCGGCACCCCGCGGCATTCCTCAGGTTGAAGTGACGTTTGACATTGACGCAAACGGTATTCTTCACGTGGATGCCAAAGACCTCGGCACCGGCAAGAAGCAGTCCATCACGATTCAAAAACCGGGCGGCTTGTCCGATGAAGAAATCGACCGCATGGTCAAAGACGCTGAACTCCACGCCGAAGAAGACAAGCAGAAGAAAGAAGAAATCGAAATCCGCAACAATGCCGACTCTCTCTTAAACGCAGCCGAAAAAGCCGTTTCTCAGGCACCCGAAGACATCGGTGTCACGGAAGAGCAGAAGAAAGCAGCTGAAACGGCAATGGAAGAACTCAAGACTGCTCTTGAAGGAACGGACATTGAAGCCATCAAAGCCAAATCCGAAGCCTTGGAAACAGCTGTTTATCCGATCTCCGAAGCGCTTTACAGAAAAGCATCCGAAGCCGCCCAGGCAGCAAACGCAGAAGGCGGACCCGAATACGAAGCGCCGGACGCCGCAGACGCCGACTACACGGCAGCCGAAGACGTCGTTGACGCGGAATATTCCGAAGATTACAACAGCGCCGATGACTACGAAGAATCGGCCGAATCTGAAAAGAAAGAATAAGTTTGAAAAACCGTTTGAAACATTTGAAAACAGTTTGAAAACAGTTTGAAAACTTTGGGTTTGAACTCTTTGAACTTGAAAATCTTGAGTTTGAAAATTCTGAGTTTGAACTCTGAAATTTAAAGAAGGCAGAGAAGGCATTTCTCTTCCTTTTTTTGCCGGCTTGTTCATAGCCGGCTTTCATGTTTATTCGGCAAACAGCTTGACAGTCTCAAATCGTTCGATCTCTATTCGTACCCGATACAATACGAACCCCAACAATACAACCCACGCAACCCAAAACCACCCTGTAAAACAAAACCTGTCGGATGATTTGGCGGCGCGGCTGTTTCTCTGCCGGATAATAAATTCAAAACCAACCCAAAAACACAATAAAAACGATTAAAAACGATTTCATAAACCAACAAAACTGCAAAAACGAAGAAACCAAAACCCTCAAAACGAAACAAAATATCAAAAACGAAATGTAACCTTTCTCTAAAGGAAAATGGTGAAAAGTGTCCGCGGCAATGCCGACGGATACTTTTCATCGGTCGATTTGACGGGATTTTACATTTTGTATTTTTGGAAAAATCCTGTCGGAATGCTTCCGCATTCAATTATGTATAAATTATTTCAGGTATTTCAATATTTCATATCGGAACTTATTCATTTAATTCAAATATTCCAAATTTCCAACATTCCAACGTTCCATATCTCCAATTACGTTGCCAATTATATTAATTTCATATTCCAATTATCATTTGTTTCAATCAATTATTCAATCAATTATTCTTATCAATTTATTTTATTTATCATTCTCAGTCCGGAAAGTGTTTTTATGACCGAAAAAAGAGATTATTATGAAATCCTCGGCGTTTCAAAGGAAGCGACCGACGATGAAATCAAAAAGAGTTACCGCAAGCTTGCGATGAAATATCATCCCGATAAAAACAGTTCGCCTGAAGCTGAAGATAAATTCAAGGAAATTTCCGAAGCTTACGCGGTTTTGTCCGACACTGAAAAACGTTCTTCTTATGACAGATTCGGCCATGCCGGGTTTGACAGCCGCTATTCGCAGGAAGATATTTTCAGAGGCGCGGATTTCAGTGATTTCGGCGACATTTTCGGTGATATTTTCGGAAATATTTTCGGCGGCGGCTTTGGCGGCACACGCAGCCGCGGACCGCAGCGCGGCGCCGACCTTCAATACGAACTTCGGCTGACGCTTCAGGAAGCTTACAAAGGAAAAACGGTTGACATTGAAGTTCCGAAAGTCATTATGTGCGACAAATGTTCGGGAACGGGCGCAAAACAAGGCACGATGGCCAAGACCTGTCCCGAATGCCGCGGCAGCGGAACTGTGTCGCGGACGATTCAAACGCCTTTCGGCAACATGATTTCTCAGTCCACTTGCTCAACCTGTCACGGCAGCGGCAAAATGATTGAAACGCCGTGTCCGAAGTGCTCGGGAAAAGGAAAGGTGCGCTCGACAAAGAAAATGTCGGTCACAATTCCGGCCGGCGCCCCGAACGGCATGCGCCTGCGTTTCGCGGGAGAAGGCAATGTCGGCGATCCGGGCGCTCCCGCGGGAGATTTGTACGTTGTCGTCCGTGTCGCGCCTGACAGTTACTTCGTTCGCGAAGGCGACGATGTTTACATCAATGTCGATTTGAACTTTATTCAGGCCGCGCTCGGAACGGAAATTACCGTTAAGACGCTCGGCGGCGATGTCACGATGACCGTTCCCGAAGGCACGCAAAGCGGCAGTACCTTCCGTTTGAAAGGCAAAGGTTTCCCGCGCGTGAACAGCAGTTCTTCGGGCGACCAGTACGTAACAGTCAATTTGATTACGCCCGACAAACTTTCTTCAGAACAGCGCCAATTGCTTGAAGAATTTGCCAAATCTTCCGGCTTTGAAGCAACAACAAAAGCCGGCGCAAAAAAGAAAGATAAAAAAGAGAAAGGCGGCTTTTTCAAGAAAATATTTGATGACGGTTCAAAATGAAACCGAATTCAAAATAAAACTTGAATTCAAATGAAATTCGAATTCAAATGAAATCTGATTCAAATGAAATCGGACTGCAGATTTTAATTCTGCAGTCCGTTGATGTTTTTATATTTTCAGCTTTTTTTCTTTTCAATCTGATTTTTTCAATCTGCTTCTTTTCAGTCCGTCCGATTCTTTTCAGTCCTGAACCGTGAAGTCATCGAAATCTTCGGCGAATTCTCCTTCTTCAAAATCATCGCTTGTCATCATTTCGGCTTCCGTCACATCGTCGGCGGTCACAAGGTCTTCAATGCCGGGCTCGTTTGTGATGTCGTCTTCAAAGGTTGTGTTTTCCAAAATGTTTTTGAGAATTTCATCGGCATCGCGGACAATCATGTATTTTTTAGCGAAATGGTTGAGCACGTTTTCAATGTCGCGGCGCAGGAGTTCTTCGGCGTGGGGATGATCTTTTGTGATATACTGGGGCCAGTCGATGATTTGAACGCCGTCTTCGGAGACAAAAATGTTGTACTCGCTGAGGTCGTTGTGAATAATTCCTTTGGAATAAATCAGCCGGATTTGTTTGAGAATTTCATCCAAATACCATTCGGGATCCAAAACTTTTGTTTTTGAAAGTTCGCTGCCTTTGGCGACTTCCATCACAATCGTGTGGCGGTTCTGATCAATCGGCTTGGGGATGGAAATGTCCGGATAAAGGTTTTTCATGATCGTGAATTCGCGTTTTGCGGCCAGCCTTGCGGCATAAATCCATGAAAAATGTTCTTTGCCAACCAAATGTTCGCGTGTCCGTTTGACCTGCTTAAAGCTGGTGCGGCCTTCGCGGTGAAGTTTGAGAATCAAAACTTCGGGCTCGGCGATTTCAATCTCCGGTTCTTTGAGCACTTCGATGACAACGGATTCTTTGCCGACACCGATTTCACTGCCGACGGCGGCAATCGTTTTGCGCTGAACATATGTGTGAAGCGCAAGCGCGTCGTACGCTTCAAAATAAATCTTATAGCCGATGTACGGATCAATTGTGCTGACCACCATCTTTTTGCGGCGCAGGCGCTCTAAATGAAAAGCCAGTTTTTCGGCGGGCAGGCCGACATATTTCTGAAGTTCGGGAACGGGAACCCACTCAAAATTTTTCATTTCGATTTCAATTCCTGTTAAAATCCGGAAATCCCGCGGGGTCAATTCTTTGAATACTTTTAATGTGTCATCAAGCATGAACGAGTATAAGATCTTTGATATTTAGAAACTTTCTGTTTGCTTTTGTTTGCTTTTGTTTGTTTTTGTTTGCTTTTGTTTGCTTTTGTTTGTTTTTGTTTGCTTTTGTTTGTTTTTGTTTATCTTGACATACGAGGTCCGGTCAAAAAATCCCGAAAAGCTCATATGAAAACGAACCGTTTTCAAATTCATGAGAGTTAACTGCGAAAAAGACGCCGTCAATCAGATGGCGCTTGAAATTCTCGCCGCGGCCCGCACCGCGCCGAAAGCAAAAGGGTTTGACAATATTGTGACTTATCTGTTAGAGGGAGATGAAGTCGAAAAACTCGCCGCCGAAATGGAAAAATTCGCCGAGAAGCTCGGGGCATTTTTTATCCGCGATGCCGATAATCTTCGGAATTCCGATGCCGTTGTTCTTGTCGGTTTGAAAGAATCACGTCCGATCGGTCTCAATTGCGGCACCTGCGGTTTTGAGACGTGCGCCGATTTCAAAAATGCCGAAAAAACGAAAGAAACGCCGTTTGCGGGACCGATTTGTTCCGTCAAATCCGTTGATCTGGGAATTGCGCTCGGCTCGGCGGCGGCGAAAGCCAAAGACATGTGCCTTGACAACAGAATTATGTATTCCGCCGGCGCTGCCGCCTGCAAATCCGGAATGATTGACGCCGAATGCGCGTATGCCGTTCCGCTTTCAATGTCGGGAAAAAGCATTTATTTTGACCGCCAGAAATAAACGAAATCTAAACAAAGAATTCAAACGAAATAAATTTAAAAAAAGATTCAAGAATACGATATTCAGAATTTAAAAAATTGATTTGTCTGTTTTTGAATTCTGTTTTGAATTCTGTTTTGAAGTCCATTTTTAAATTCTGTTTTCAATTATTTTTTTCATTCGTTTTTTGCCAAAAACGCGTCAACTTTTTTCATTCTTTTTTCATCATTCAGTCGGCGCTCTTCCGCCGTTTTCTGATAGATTCTGAGTGTATAAAACAAGTCTTTGAATGTGAATTCCGGCCAATATTTGTTGTAATAACAGACAATGGCGTTGTTGCCGTTGGCCTGCCACGGAAGGAAATTTGACGTTCGGTGCTCATCACCGGTTCGAATGAGAAAATCAACGCTCGGGACGATTTCATCGGAAAACGGGAACAAATATTTTGAAATTTCGTCATCGGACAAAAATTCTTCAGTCGGCCTGTTCGGGTTTTTGGCGGCGTCTGCGGCAATCTTTTGAAATGCCTGCGTTATGTCGCTGCGGCCGCCGTAAGCGAGGGCGACGTTCAGATACATCTTATCATTATCCGCCGTTTTTTCTTCCAAATCCCGGAAGGCTTTAAGCGTTTTTTCCGGCAGGTTTTCGGTTTCTCCGATCATTCGGATTTTGATTTTTTTCTTTAAAATTTTCTCGTCGGCCGAAATTTTATGAAGCATCTTTTCAAGCAAATCAAAAATGCTTTCCACTTCCGCGGGGTCCCGTTTGAAATTTTCCGTCGAAAAAGCGTAAATCGTGATGTGTTTTATTTTTGCCAAATACGTCCAATGAAGAATGTTTTCAACGGCGGAAACGCCGCAAGTGTGCCCCCAGGATGTTTCCTTACCTTTCCTTTGAGCGTATCTGCGGTTGCCGTCCATGATAAAAGCAATGTGCTCGGGAACATTTTCAACAGAGCGGAGAAACGTTCTCGGATTTTTCTTGGCGTTCATTCGAGACATGGCGGAAACACGGGATTTGTTTTTGGTTTTGGTTTTGGCTTTAATTTTAATTTTAATTTTGGTTTTGATTTTGATTTTGGTTTTGTTTTTAATTTTGATACAAATAATAAAACAAACTATAAAACACGATTCAATTTAAAATTGCTTTGCAGTTTTTGTCAAACATTGATTTGAATCTGATGATAAACAAAAAACGAAACATCATTTTTTAAACTTTTCAAACCCGAACCCCCTCTCCCGTAAAATAAAGAAATAAAAACGGGGTTCGGTTTTCTTTAACTTTTGAATAAAACGATGTTTCAATTTGTAATTAAATGAAACGAAAACCCTGCAAACCGCCCCTCCAATCCGAGTTTTGTGAGCGAAGCGAGCAAAATGAGGATTGGAGATTCGTCCCAATGATCTCAATTAAAACGAAAAACCGTTTTTTATAGTGCTGCCGCTTCTGTTTGCTGCCGCTTCTGTTTGCTGCCGTTTCTGCTTACAATACAGGTTGCATTTCCATATGTATCATCTCATTTTTATCACATCCGCTCGCTACGCGAGCGTGGACACAGCTACCTTTAGGTTTCCGTTTGCTGCTGCTACCTTACCGTTGCCGTTTGGCACAGATTACCTTACCGTTGCCGTTTGGTGCTGCTACCTTACTGTTTCCGTTTGGCACAGATTACCTGACCGATTTCGTAAATACAGTTGCCGACTTGCCGGCCTGTTTGCTGCCGCCGCCGTTTGCTGCCGCTCCCGCCGCGCGCGAACGGCACGATTTTTGAAACTCATCCAAAAACGTCCCCTGTTTTTTGAATGAATCTCTTCATTCATATATTGAAAAATAAAAACAAGAACAAAAGTAAAAACAAAAACAAAAACAAGAACAAATAAACCAAAGCAAAACAATCAAAGCAGAAATCAAAAATTGAATTTAAATTTAGATTTAAATTAGAATTAAAATTAAAAATAAAGACAAAGAATGCCAAACCGGCATTCTTTTTTTACTTTTGACGAAATACGAATAAAATAAAACAATAACGTGCCGAAATTATTGAGCGGCATGGGTGAGAATTGCTTCGACAACAGGTTTGTAGTCATCTTTTAACGAATAGATGTTATGATCGCCTGTCACATTGATGCTTAAAATGCCGAGTCTGGTATTCATTAAGCCGACCATGGCAGAAACGCCCCTGTAACTGACGTCGCAGCATTCTTGTTCCAAATGCTTGTAAACATCCCCGGTCGTAAATTTGTCACCCGTAATAAACAAGTTTAAAACAATTTTTCGTATTCCGTTTTCATCTCTTGAAAGATATTTTTCTAATCTTTCTCTTACTCTGTCTTCTGATGATTGCAGCCCTGACACCCCTCATTCCCTTAATTTTTTTGGGTTGGCAGCGGACCAAATCCGCGCCTTATTGCACAACATTTCTGCGGTTATTTGTCATCGATTTATTTTTGAAATCAATTATTTTGAAATCAATTAAATCAATTTTAAAAGCCGTTTTGAAACCGCATTTTTGCAGATTTTATCACTTCTTCTCTTTGTAATTATAACTCCCTATAATAATTCAAAGAGATTTTTATAACTGCTTGTGCAATCCGTTTTTATGCTCTTGACCCGCAATTCTTGTTTTTCGTTTTAAAAACGATACAATCGGCGGACTTAAGCAATTCCTAATAATAGGTTAATCCTTTATAAATTTTTACGCGCAAGGTTTATATATTAGAATATACGCTCGCTGCCGACCACGAAGCCGTTTTCAAACGGATACTGTTCAATCAGCCACACCTGAATTTTTCCAAGACCCGATAAATCTTCTTCCGCCAAAATCGCCGCCAATTCCTCGGCAATCCCGCAGGCCGTCTCAATCGAATCCCGGTCCGCTTTAATCTCATAAGCCTCTTTCGGAAGATCGAATTCCTCCAAAAAAGAAACAAACGATTCCATGTCGGACACCTTGATCCGCCCGAAAGCCACCGTTCCGTCTTCCGTGATCTCATCAAAAGCGCGCGCATACAATTGCGCCGTTCGAAGAAGCCGCAGCCGCAGCTGAACCGCATCTTTGTACCGGGAAGAGCAGAAATTCAGTTTTGCAGAATCCTTTTTTGAACAATCAGCCGGAGAATCAGAACATACGTCCGAACAGCCGGCGTTTTCTTCCAAACGAATTCCCGCCGCTTCAAAAGCCTTTTTCGCAATCTCGGCCGATCCCAAAACCGTGTTGGATTCGTCATCAATCAGCGTATAACCGCGCTTCTTTAATTCTTCGGCATTCGTGTCTGAAAATTCCAATTCGTTCAAATTCAAAAAACAGCCTGATTTTTGCGCGAATTCCGCGACTTTTTCAGCGCCCGCGATTGCCGGAATTTCAAAACCGGCGCAAACACCGTATTTTTCGGCCGCCGCCAATGATTTTTCATAATCCGACTCCGCCAAAGAATCCCAAACCTCAGTCGGCGGATGAAAACGAATCTCATCCAAGCCCGCGCCCGCCAGTTCTTTTAAATCTTCGTCACTCGGCGCCGTTGACGTATAAAGATGAATATGATGATTTCTTCCGAATTCATTTTTCAGCAAACGAATGTAATGAACCGTTTTTTCAAGTTCAAGAAGCGGTTCGCCGCCCGTAATTCCCGTCCCTTCCGCATTCATCGACCGCGCTTCGTCAATCACATCGCTGTCCGAATAAACAGCCCGCTCATTTGCAAAAATCACATCTTTGTCTTTACGCTCGGCCGACAGCGGACAAAAAAAACAGTCCCTGTGACAAATTCCCGTCACAAATAAAACCATCTTGGCGCCTTTTTGGCAGCAAAGACAGCCGTCCGTTAGAAAAGTATTGTAAGATCCGCTTTCATCCGCCTGCATTATAATCACCGAATAAGAAATATTGAAAAAGAAATATTGAAAAAGAAAGAATTGAAAAAGAAAGAATTGAAACTTTGAGACGTGATTTCTCAAAATTTCATTTTAATCGATTCGACGTTTTTACAAAATCCTGAACGTTTCCAAATTCACAAGCGGCTTGCAGTCAATTCTGTTCTTCTTGCGCAGAGATTCGGCAAGCTCGATACAGGATTTCTCATCGCCGTGAACCGTGAAAATGCGCTCGGGCTTGGGCTGCATCTTTCGGATGTATTCATGAAGCTGTCTGACATCCGAGTGACCGGAAAAACCGTCAATCGTCTCAACGCTCATGTTAACTTTGACCGTGTTGTTGTTGCCCACGGCAATCTCGGACCAGCCTTTTTGGAGACGGCGGCCGATGGTTCCGTCAGCCTGATAACCGACGAAAACAAGCGTGTTGCGTTCGTCCGGCGCCAGCTTGTAGAAGTAGCTCATCACGGGACCGCCCGTCATCATACCGGATGTTGCGATAATCACACAGGGGTGCGGCTCTTCCAGAATCTTTTCACGCATGTCTTTGGAATCCACCTGTCTGAATGATTCCGACAGGAACGGATTCTGGCCTTTTTGGAAAATCTGTTTTTTCAGCTCGCTGTTCAAATATTCAGGGTGCGTTGCGTGAATGGCTGTTGCCTCCCAAATCATACCGTCCAAATAAACAGGGACGTCCGGGATGAAACCTTTGCGGATGGCTTCTTCTAACACAATCATCACTTCCTGACTTCTGCCGACGGCAAATGCCGGAATCAGAACAGCGCCGCCGCGTTTCACAGTGTCGCGGATAATTTTCTGCAGATTCTTTTCGGCATCTTTGAGCGGCGTCTGATAGCCGTTGTTGTTGCCGTATGTCGCTTCCGTCACGACTGTTTCAACACGCGGGAAACGATTCACAGCCGGGTCAAAGAGGCGCGTTCTTTCGTATTTGTAGTCGCCCGTAAAGACAATGTTGTGAAGACCGTCGCCGATGTGGAAGTGCGCGATTGCGGATCCGATGATGTGGCCGGCGTTGTGGAACGTCAGCTTCATGTCAGGCGCGATGTCCGTCACTTCTTCATAGTCGAGCGGAATCATGTGCAGTAATTCTTTTTGAATCGTTGCGGAATCGTAAGGCACTTTTTTGCCTTCTTTAGAAGCGATATCGACATAGTCGAGCTGGAGCAGGACAGTCATGTCGCGTGTCGGCGGCGTGCAGTACACGGGGCCGTCGTAGCCGTATTTGTAGAGCAGCGGAATCAGGCCCTGGTGGTCCATGTGTGCGTGCGTTAAAACAACGGCATCGAGTTCGTTGAAGTGGTTGACTTCGGGAACATAAAGGTAAGGCGTTTTGTCTTCCGAGCCGAGGTTGACGCCGCAGTCAATCATAATTTTGGATTCGGGCGTTGAGAGCAAATAACAGCTTCTGCCGACTTCCAAACTGCCGCCGAGACCGGTGACGCGAATCCATTGGTCCGTGTTTGTGCATTCGCGGTGGATTTTGCGGCCGACATCGCGCAGGATTTCTTTTCTTTCTTTGAGATTGTTTCTCATAAAGTCGCGGACATTTTTGACCGTCTTGGATTTAATCGGCGGTGTCCGGACAACTTTAGGAATCCAGCCGATTTCTTTGGTAATTTCACGAAGTGTGTCTCCGTGTTTTCCGATAACAAGTCCCGGCTTTTCGGCTTCGATAATCACTTCGCCGGAGTCGGGATCAAAATAACAATTTGAAATAACGGAATCGGCGGGAACAATCTGGTGAATCACTTCAACAGACCGTTCGGGTTCTGCCAAGACTTTCGGGTCGGGACGCACCGCGATTCTGATGCGGAGCGCTTTTGCCAAATTCCGGATAATATTTCCGTCGTCTGCGAATTTTTTCGGTTCTTCTGTGTAAAGTACTAACTGCGGTCCTTCAAAATTGACACCCGAAATCGTAACGCCGTCGGGCAAATTTTTCTCGATTTTATTTCGAAGGTCTGCTAAAACGTCATCTATTGCCATTATTCTCGTCCTTTTTTTAAAATGAATGTAAATGAATATGATACTCTGAACTGATACTCTGAACTGATATTCTGAACTGATATTCTGAACTGATATTCTGAAATGATTGAATTTTTTGAGTTTGTTGAAATTCTCTGAAAAATGATTTTGTGACGTTTCAAAAAGCGGATTGAAAACAGCGGCCGATTCATATTCGGCGCTTTGGCTTTTGATAAACTCAAAAAATCAATATTTCATGGCACGTCGGCGCCATTAAATTTGATGATTTATAATGAAATTATAAATTGAAATTATAAATTGAAATCAGAAAATTGAAGCTAAATGAATATTAAATAAATGAATAAATTAAGTGAAATTAAATGAATAAATTAAGTGAATAAATTAAAGAATAATAAATAATCAAAAATGTGAAAATGTAAAAAATAAAATGAAATACAGAATCAGTTTAATGTTTTTCTGTATTCATTGATTTCTTCTTCTTCCATTCGGGTGAATTTCCCGTCTTTGATCTTTGCAACGCTGATCGCATCGCCGGATGCGGAATCTCTTTTCATTGCGTTGTGAAGCGCGCGGATTGCAAGCTGTGCGCCTTGGTCGACCGTCATGTCTTCCGTATAGAGGTCTTCCAAAACACCGTAAGCAATCGGAGATCCGGAGCCTGTTGAAACGGCTTTTGATTCTTCGATGATGCCGCCGGCAGCGTCCAGTGAATAGAGCGCCGGGCCGTTTTTGTCAACGCCGCCGATGAGCAGCTGAACGGCAAACGGATAGTATCTGTTGGAGTTAAGCGTGTTTGAAAGCATGGTCGCCAAACCTTTGATGGTGACCGGTTCCTTTCTTCTCATCTCGTAAAGTTTAGACTCAACGGTCATGGCGCGGACAATCTGCTGTGCGTCGCCGACAGATCCGGCAATCGTAAGACCGATTGTGTCGCTGATCTGATAAACTTTTTTGGCTTCGCGGCTGGCGATAAAGTGCCCCATCGTTGCGCGCCTTTCACTGGCAAGAACGATTCCGTCCGAGCAAATCACACCGACTGTCGTTGTTCCTTTGAGTATTTCTTGTTCCATGATTATTTACCTTTTTTTTGTTTTTCTGTAAATATTGTGTAATAATTTGTTTAAATTATTAAATTATTAATTTATTAATTTTATTATTTTTGTAAATTCTATAAATGAATTTTATAAATTTAATTTTTAATATCGCAATTAATATCCATCGTTGTTGAAATACTAAAATATTAAATGCAAAAGTCGCTCTGAAAAATCGTTCGTTTCCTTCCCTCTCTGAAATGGGATCATTTTTAAAATTTAAAATTTAAAATTTTAAATTTAAGTTTAAATTTAACTTTTTCAAATAAATTTTAAAAACATAAAATGAAAAGGCCCGTCAGGCTTCTGCAGCCGAACACACAGTCAGCCGCTTTAAATTTTCAGAAACAACAGCCGACCTCAAAAAAGCTCTCTGAATCGGCTATAAATATTAATTTAAAACATAATCGTTTTGGATGTATATAAAGATTCCTTATTTGAAATCCCTCCTTTTTTAATTTATTTCAAGAAACGAGGTTCGTTTTTTCGATTATTTTCTGAAATTGGAGCGGGTCGCGCGCGAACGGCGGCGGCAAACAGGCCGGCAAATCGGCAACTGTATTGAAATAAGACAGCAGCAAACGGAAACGACGGCAGCAGCACAACGGAACCGGTAAGGTAGCAGCGGCAAACGGAAACGGTAAGGTAGCAGTGCAAACGGAAACGGTAAGGTAGCAGCGGCAACAGAAACGGTAAGGTAGCAGTGCAAACGGAAACGGTAAGGTAGCAGCGCAAACGGAAACTGTAAGGTAGCAATGCAAACGGAAACGGTAAGGTAATCTGTGCCCACGTTCGCGTAGCGAACGGATGTGATAAGAATGAGATGATACATATGGCAGCACAATGCCAAGTGGCAGAACGGTAGTCAAGCTGCAGTTGGCATTGGCAGACAGCAGCATTGGCAGACGGCAGCATTAACAAGCAGTAACATTGGCAAGCAACGCCATTAACAAGCAGTAACATTGGCAGACAGCAGCATTAACAAGCAGCAGCATTAACAAGCAGCACCAATCAATTGACAAAAGACGGTTTTAATTTTAATTGAGATCATTGGGACGAATCTCCAATCCTCATTTTGCTCGCTGCGCTCACAAAATTCGGATTGGAGGTGGTTGTTTCGGTTTTTCTATAATATTTTACAAATCGAAACATGTTTTTCTTTAAAAGTTAAATAAAAACGAACCCCGTTTTTTCATTCTTTATTTTCGGGAAGAGGGGGTTCGGGTTTGAAAAGTTAAAAAAATGATGTTTCCGGTTTTGTTTCTGTTCCGGTCCTGTTTCTGTTCCGGTTTTGTTTCTGTTCCGGTTTTGTTTCTGTTCCGGTTTATGCTTTCTTCGTTTTCTTTTCCGGTCCGTATTTGTCCGGCTCCACTTCATAAGCCAAATTCTGAATTCTTTCCTTCAATTCATCGTCGGCGCCGTTTTCATCCAATATTTTTTCCCGCTTCTCAAGCGTGATGATTTTGGTTCCTTTCACCATGTTGTCGGCATGGGCAACGATTTTTTCTTCCAAAGTCCTCGGAATGTAATCATCATCGGGGAATCCAAAATATTTTGCTTCTTCGGGCGTTATACCTGCACCGATGTGTTTTTTGATAATTTCCAACACCTGTTTCGGGATATTATGCTTTTTTGCAAGCTTCGCGCCGACAAGACCGTGGTTCATGCCGTGCGTTTCCGCGCGTCCCAAATCATGAAGCAAAGCGCCGATCTCGACAAGATCGACATCCACATCTTTTCCCGCTTCAATATTTTTTTTCGCGATTTCAACCGCGACATCCGCAACAGTCATACAATGCTGAATGACTTTTTCATCACATCCTTCCTCTCTGAGAATCTGAATCGCTTCCCCTCTTGAAATCATGACGCGTTCCCAACACGAATCCCGTGTTTTTTCATTTTTTAAAAATTGATGCCGTCCGCGCGCGGCGGGCAGATATTAAATTAAACGTTAATTCTAAGATAAAAAATCAAGAAGCCTCAGACGGCTTCTTCAAACTCTTCGATTCTTTGGTCCAAGAGCTCTTTAAACGGTTCATTGTCCTGGAAAACCAAATCTTCGCCGCAAAGCGGGCAGAGGAATTCCGTTTCCGTCGCTTCGTCAAAGACAAGCCGCAGACAGTTCTGCGGGCAAACGTAGAATATGTTATTGTCTTCGTATTCCTTGCGCTTGACCAGGTTTCTGTACAGCTTCTTCTTCTCACGCTCAATCTGGTGATAAATGCCGTCCATATTAATCATCCAGCGGAATGTCAGCCAGCCGCTGTTGGCATCTCTCTCACGGTGGCAGATCGTGAATTTGTTCTCATAAAGAATGAACAAAATTTTACGGACCGTGTTTAACGTAATTTCTTTTTCATCCGCGGCATTTTCCTTTGCCGCCGCGGCTTCCTTCTCGGCGTCTTTTAAGTCTTTTTCGAGCTTCTTCGTCTCTTCGCCCTTTTCTTTGGCCGCCTTAATCTCAATATTTAATTTTTTGACTCTGTCGTCTGCCGCCTTTGAAACCGTTCGAAGCGGATTGAGCGTGTTGCAAATCTCTTCGTCCGTCACTTCGCCTTCCGGCATGTCGCGAATCAATTTAATGCCGTCCTCGCCGATGAGGCGAAGCAGATAACCGTGAATCAGGGGATCGTCTAAATTAATCAAATCGTTAACCTCGTTTCTGATTTATAAATCCTCGCGGATTTCGTTTTCCGCGTTCGTTTTTGTTAAAATCGTATCTCATGAAATAAGAATAATCAAATGAACATGGATCAAATGACCATGGATCAAATTGACCATGGATTAAATGATATCATGAATCAAACGAACATGAAATCAAATGACCATGGATCAAATTGACCATGAATCGAATAAACATGAAATCAACTGAATGTATGAAATAATTTTGGATAATTTGTGCTGTTTTAGCTTTTATATCTTTGCTTTTCCAAATAATTGCTCATCAAAGCGCAAAAATTCCGTATTCGGTTTTAAACACTTTAATTTCGCTTCCCGGGAGTGCGTTAAAGCCCATCGGCTTTTGAATCGTCACCGTTTCAAACGTTTCCGGATCCAAAATCTGAATGCCGTGCTCTTCAATCGAAACCAAAACGGTTTCCTTCGCATCCGCCGTATTTCCGAGCAGTTTCGCATTTTTGAAATGTTCCCCGTCAATGAAAAAGTTGGACGAATTCATCAAATTGATGCCCGTCACACGCTTGCCGCAGTTTTTGATTTCAATCACTTTGTCCTCAAAATAAACGACATCGCCCTTCTTAAATTCAGGCAGCTTCATCGCAAAAGTCGTCCGGTAAATGTCTTTTCCGTCCTTCATGCCCGCCAGCGTATAAGATTCCGCAACCGTTCCGCCCATCACATCCACAATATGTTTGCAGACATGGCGTCCCGCTTTTGCCGATCCGATATACACATCAGCCCCGTCCTTAAACGTCATCGTGTCCGTCACAAACGCCAGCTTGTCCCCGCGCTTCAGCTGCGCAAGCATCGATTCTTCCACAAGCTTCAGACATTCCGTCACTTCTTCCTTTGTCGGCGTCCGGTTGTTGGCGCGGATTTGAATAATCCCTTCAAAATATCCGCCCGCGCGGCGGCTGCACATTTCGCACGCCTCCCGCTTAATCCGAACTTCCGTCTTCCCGTCTTTGTAATACGTCACGCCTTCCACATCGCCTTCCACGTCGACCAGAACATCAAAAATGTAAGGCGAACGCGCATGCGGGTGCATTCCGACAGTCACGTTTTCAATATCATCGGGAATCGATAAATGCTCTTCCGCCGTCAGCATCGCCACTTCTTCCGGCGTTCCCATGTCATCCCATTTGCTTTTATGGTAGTGGGCGCCGCAGCGCTGACAAATGCGCGCGTGAAGCACTTCCGGCAGATCAAATAAATTCAATCTTTTACCGTAACACTCGGGGCAGACATTTCTGACCGTCTTGTCCGTCTCCTTACCGCATTCCGGACAGATTGCCGCCGCCGAAGCAGACGCAGATTTCGTTTCGGTTTGATTCTTTTTTTGTGTCATGTTTTTTCAATTCGCTTGTTTATTCCGCTCAATTTGTTCTTTTGCCCGATTCTGTTTTAATAATTTTATTCATCCTTCGGCGGCCAATTTTCTTCAAACCATTTGGCCAGTCTTCCCGAATCCATCGGGCCGACCATTGCCGAAATATTCATGGACTTTTCAATGCCGCTCTGAAGCCGCGCCGCAAGTCCCGGCAAAATGAGTGTCTGATGACTCGTCCGGTCTTCAAAATTAAACTGCGCCTCTTCAAAATCCTTTTTCACAACTTCCGCCGTCAGCTGTCCGCCCGCAACAGCCGCCTCAACACCGAGCCCGCCCGTGTTGACCGCCAAAACATAACCGTTAAAGCCGGCAGATTCCAAATCGCTCTCCACCGTGTAATACGTCAGCGCGAAATTCGTCGTAAACAAAACCGGCGACGTCGAATCCGGATTTCCGAGCGTGTAAAGCTTCGGCTCAACCGACGACGGCGTCCTCGGATCCGTGTAAATCATATCCGTCACATGCAAAAGCGGAAGCAGTTCATGACTTCCCATGCCGTGAATAATCATAATGTCCGCATAACGGACCGTCAAAGCAGATGCTGCAATCGTTTCATGATAATCTTCAACAATTTCAGGCGGCAGCGTTTCCTTTTTCAGAGATGCCGCTCCGACCGGCACATCCTGCCCTGCCGACGCACCTGATTTTGCTGACGCATCTGATTTTGCCGACGCATCCTGTCCTGCCGAAACAGCCCCGCTTTTTCTTGCCGCAATCGGCAGCGCAATCAGCGGAAACGCCAAATTTTTGTCGCCGTCAAGACCTGCTTTTCGAAGCTTGACGAAGTTTTGAAACGTTTTCTTAAACGCGGGCCCGAAAGACGCGGCGCCCGGGTCCAAAACGATTTTTGAAACCCCGTCCTTTTGAAGCGTTGCCGAAAGCGCTTTCAATTCATCCAAATTCCCGCCGGCCGATACGACAACAGGCACATCAAATTCAAGCGCAAGCTTCGTCATTTCCGTTCTGTTTGAAACGTCGCACGCATACATCAGCGGATTCTTTCCGTCCGATGCCGAAAGTCCCGCGCGCATGATTTCCGGATTTTTCGTGCACAAAATCAGCGGTAAATCCGAATATGAAATAATTTTTTCAACGCATCCGCCGAACGTTTCCGGGTCCCCCGACGTCGAGCGGACGGCAATCATATCCAAATACAAAAATTCCCCGACATAGAATTTGCGGAAATCCTGAATCCGGTTGATTCTTTCGCTCAGCTCTTCTTCACTCATCGTGTCCCAAACATCAACCGCAATCGGCGGTTTATTGTAAAATGAAAGCGTATGGCGGAACATCACATCATCGCCGCCGATAATGACTTTTCTCTCTCCCGCGCCGATTTCAATTTCACGAATCGCGGGGCTCAAAAGGCCGGCCAGCTTTTCGTATTTTTCGGCAAATTCCGGCGGCAGCTTCTCATAAATCTCTTTGACATCCCGAACTTTCATTTTCCGTCCGGCCAGCTGCGTTGCAACCGCCATCTTGGACGTGCCGAAAAGCGATTCGCAGTCATCCGGCAAAAGCGGATAAATGTCCAGCGGACTGACTTGTTTTGACATCAGTAAACCTCCGTCATCCAATCGTCATTGATTTCGCCGTTGACTTCGGCATTTGTTTCAGCGTCGTTTTCAATGTTCGCCGAGTTTCCCAAAATGCCCGTGAATTCTTTCAAAAACTGAACGGCTTTGGGGTGCATCATCATAAACAAATCATTTCCGGCAAGTGAAAGTGTCATTCCCGTAATAATTTCCCAAATCGGCCCGCGGTATTCGCGGTCGCCCCAATCGGTGTCCGCTTCCTGCGGGGAAGAAATCATCCAAGCCTCGCGGGCGCCCCACGCGTTTGTCGTGCCGGATGACAGCGGGTAAGCCAGTTCGGCGTCACCCGAAAGACCCGCCATTCGGATGCGCTCCATATTGGAATAAGCGTAATCCAGACCGTAGCCGAGCGCCGCCGTCGTCGGATCCATGATCAGACTGTCCGGCAAAACGCCGCACTGGCGGAACAGTTTCCGGTTGAGCTCTTTCTGCGCGTTAATGTCCATCTGCGTCCAGGACAAAATCACATGGCCGTATTTTTTAGCCGCCTCTCCGATGCGTTTGTAATCCATGTTCAGGTTGGCCGACGCAATCAGCGCGCGTTCGCCTTCCGCCGCCTCCGCCGCCTTTTCCAGCACTTCCGGGTCTTTCTGCGGATTGCCGCTGCCGCCGATGACAATCGGAACGTCAACCGCCTGCAAAATCTCTTCAACCGTTTTGGCCGCTTCCTTTGCCGGCGTGTCTTTGATTGCCGGGTCGGTTGAAATCAAATGAATCGTAATCATGTCCGCGCCGAACTCATTGACCGCCTTTTTGGCCCACGCGGCCGGATCGTCCAAGACATCTTCGTAATTGGAGCGAACAGATTTGGCAAGCCCGACCGGCATGTCAAAAACATCCATCGTCACGCGGTTGATGTTCGGCATCGCCGCGTCAAAAAAGTAAGGCATCGTCTTTTCTCCGCCGAGCGTCAGCGTTTTCTTTCGGCTGCCGCCGTCGCCTTTCCCGGCCCCGAGGATAACTTCCTGAATCGGCCGGCTAAACCGGTCAAAGCCGGACACATTAAATTTCGCGGCGGCAAGCGTGTCCGAAACCGGATACGCGCTGCTCAGCAAATCTTCCAGCTCGCTGTCGGTTTGACATCCGAGCAGCGCCGAGATTTGAGAAATGCGGGCCAGGAGTTCTCCCTCGTCTCCTTTTGCGCCCGATAAATCTGAAAACGGCAAATCATCGGATCTGCCTTCTTTTTGGAGAAGCAGAAACAGCTTTTCCAAATCGGAATATTTCATTTTGCGCGTCATAATCGGGTACTTCAATGTCAGAATCCTATTTAATCATTCATATCGGCGCCGTTTCCAAAAATCGTCCGGCGCTTTTAAAATCCGTCATTCCTTCCAAAAGTTATTCAAGACTTTTAATTCCGTTGCCTTTTTCAAAAGCCATCCCGGGCTTTTAAATCCCGTCCATTCCTTCCAAAAGTTATTCGAGGCTTTTAAATTCCGCTGCCTTTTCCAAAAGCCATCCCTTTCAGATTCGTTGCTTTTTCCAAAAGTCATCCAAAGCTTTTAGATTTTCGGCATCCTTTTCCGTCGGAATCTTTTGAATCTTTTCAAGCAGCTTCGAATATTTTTCCGTTTTTTCTTCTGCTTTTTCTTCCGTTTCTTTTCCCGTCTCTTTTTCGGCTTGAATTTTTTGAATCAATTTATCTTTCAAAGACTGAGACATCCAAACAACATTGTCCCAGCCGCCTTCTTTTTGCATGAACTTGTCCGAGAAAAGATATGTTTCGCCGACACCGGAAAATCCGGAAATCTGCTGCCCGTATCCCGTAAAAATCGCCATTTCTTCAAACGTCAAACAGTTGACGCTCGGCGTTTTCGTCTGCCGGTCAATTAATCCGACTCCGTTTGCTTCCGGAATGTAAAATGCGATAATATCAAAAACAGATCCCGTCGTATGCGGATTCTCCACAAGCGAATACAATAAAAACCGGTCGTTTTCACCGCCGCTGCCGGCAAGAACGGCATTGTTCACGCCCGAATATTCCCCGCCGCTTTCATCCAAAACGTCGCCTTTTTCAATTTCAAACACAGGTCCGTCCGGATTTGCCGCCGCTGCTGCGCCCGCTTCAAACCAGTTAATCGTTCCGCAAACAGAAGGCCGGTCCGGCGTGATCACGCAAATGTGAGCGGGACTGCTGATCTGGCAGATTTTGCAGCCGTAGAATCTTTCAGCATCTTCGTCATGAACGCAAAGCGAACGCTCGTCTCGGCGCATATATTTCTGCCGCGCAATTTCAAGGCCGGCCGAAACGGCTTCTTTGTCCGTGTAAATGCGGATCAAAACAGCTTCAATAAACGGAAATTCTTCCAAAATCATTTCACTGACAAACGCTTCTATCTTTTCAAACGTGATGCCTTCTTTGACGGCGTCGATGCTGATTTTAATTTCAATCCGGTCGCGCGTATGCTCATGAGAAACACCCGAAATCAAATTGAAAATGTCGCCCAGCTTCTTTTCGACAACCGCTTCCAAGTCTTCTTTCAAAACCGCCCCGCTCTTTTGAATTTTCAAAGCGGTTTCATCTTTTATTTTCATCTGAACAATTAATCCGAACGGCGCTGCTTTCCCGAGTTCTTCTAATTCGGGGCCGACTAAATATTCGTCAAAATAATCGGACCTCTCAATTTTATCATCGGCCGACACCAGCTGAAACCCGTCTTCGGCGCCGCCGAGAACAACAAAAACATCCTCGTCCCGAATATGCTCGCCCGACGTCTCCGGCGATGCGGTTATTTTTTCATCCGATTTCATTTGAAATGCCCTCTCTTTTTTTGATTTTAATTTTAATTTTGTTTGTTTTTTGTTTATTTCAGTGTCCGATATCATCTTTAGTACTGTTTTAGTACTGTCCGCTTTGATATTCTTCCCATCCTTTGCGGCGCAGCGTACAGGCCGGGCATTCGCCGCAGCCGCTTCCCTGTGTTCCGTTGTAGCAGGTGACCGTCTCATCGGCAATGATTTCCAGAATATCGAGATCTTCCGCCATTTTCCATGTTTCCGCTTTTGTCTTGTTCATCAGCGGCGTATGAATCTGAATTTTATAATCCGTTGCAAGCGTGATTGCTTCTTCGGCGGATCGGATAAACTCTTCACGGCAGTCCGGATATCCGCTGAAATCCGATTGCGAAACGCCTGTTATGACATTATGCCATCCGTTGTTTCTTGCAATCACGCCGGCGACTGACAAAAAGAATAAATTTCTCCCGGGAACAAACGTGTTCGGATAGTCTTCTCCTTCCGGAATCTCCTTGTCCATTTCAATTTCATCTTCCGTCAGCGCGCACACCGAAATTGATTTTAAAAAATCCAAAGACAAATTCATATGCGAAAACCCGTATTTGGACGTTATTTTTTCGGCCGCCTCCAACTCTTTCTCATGTTTCTGCCCGTAATAAAATGAAACGGCCAAAATGTTTTCGATTCCGTATGTTTTTTCCGCCCAAAACAAACAGGTTGTGCTGTCCTGGCCGCCCGAAAAAACGATGACGGCACCGTCCGGTTTTCCGGACTGTTTTGTTTCGGCCTGTTTCGTTTCGGCTTGTCCCGGTTCAGTCTGTCCTGCTCCAATCTGCCCCGTTTCGGCCTGTTTCGCTTCGGCCGGATTTAATTCGGTTTTTTTCTCTGCCATATTTTTTCCTTTTTCACGCGCTTGTTTCATACGGATTATTTCTTTTCGTTTTTTTCAATCAGAGCTTCTTCAAATTTCAAATAACCGCAAGCCGCTTTTGCAACCGGAATGATTTGAATTTCCGTGATTTTCTTTTCTTTTTCATCAATCGTAATCTCGGCAACGGCCGGTTCGGACATTCGGGCTTTTGTCGGCGATCCCGGGCAGATCAGGAACTTTTTGTCATATTCGTCAATGGAAGGCGTATGAATGTGACCGTAAATCAAAACATCGACATCCATTTCTTTTAAAATGTACCAGCGGGCCGTGTTGTCATTCAAAGAACGGCCGGCTTCGTGAATCACGCCGAATTTTATGCCGCTTTCTTCAAAAACCAGCTTTTCGGGCAGCAGACTTCGAATCTTTTCCGTGTCGCGGTTGCCGTAAACCGCTTTTAATTTTCCCGTTTTCTGAAACACATTATACGCGTCGTCCGACTCAAAATCGCCGGCATGAACAATTCTGTCGGCCTCATGCAATTTTTGCCGAAGAACTTCGGGGAAAAATGAAAAACGATCGATGTCAGATCTGTCCAATCCGTCGGCTTCCTTTGAGTCAAATTCAGGAAGATGTGTGTCAGAGATTACTAAAATTTTCATTGCCAATCACGTTTTGTTTAATCAATAATATATGAAAGAGTGATTTGAAGCCTTAAATATCTTGTTGAGTTTGAAATATTTTTTTAAAAACTAGCCGGTTTTTGAATGCGCTGAAAAAACTGAACGGCTCGCGCGCGGCGGCACAGGCGATACGAAAAAAGAAGAACGGAAAAATGAAAAAACAAAATAAGAATTGAATGAAAAATACGAAAAAAGAAAAATTCAAAACCGAAAAATTACTTTCCGGTTTTGCTGAGATCCATAATTTCGTACGGGATGCTTTCGCTTTCCAAGCGCGCCATAAAGAAAGACACTTCGTCTTCAACAATCACGACGGCAGATGAAAGCCCGTGGTACGCCGCCTGAATGACGGATTCGGTTGCGCCGAACATGACGTCGGGCGTGATTCCCACTCTTTTGAGCGCCATTAACGCTTCCGTTCCGACCGCGCCGATGTAAGGCTTGGATTCAACGATCGGTCTTAAGCGGTCCAAATTCGTGAAAGAAGATCCGCCGCGTTTAATTCTCGGGATTTTGCAGATTGTGATGGATTCCGTTTCAATGTGCATATATCCTTTCAAATCCGTGACGCCGATATCATATCCTTTCTCGCCGGCCATGATGGCCGTGCCGTAAATGCCCGTGTCTCTGGAACGGTTTGCATACAAAAGGCCTTTGCGCATTTCGATATAAACCTTATCTTCCTTTGTAATCGCTTCATCGCAAATGGCGGTCCATGTCGAAACATGGCTGATGATGTCTTCCATGACCAGCTGCGAATAACGTTTCAATTCCGAGGCGTTGTCCAAAACCCATTCGACACCATCTTTGGTAATCTTATAGCGGACACGGCCGTCAGAATGAATCAATCCTTCCGCCGTCAATTCCTTTATGTATTCCGAAACCGCCTGCGGCGTAATTCCGATTTTGGCTGCAATTTCCTTCTGGCGGACATTCGGCTGGTGCGCCGCGATTTCCGTCAGAACCTGAAATTTCGTCATCTCGCTTTTGCTTTGAAGGATTTTTGCGTTCACGGTTATATCTCCTCGTCTTTTTCAACTAACTTAAGACGCTGTCCCATAACAGATAATCTGTCGGAACGGCGGGCGATGGCGCAGATATGGCTGGTATTCATGTTCAGCTCGCGGGTCAGTTTGCTCATGGAATTGTTTCCTTCAGCAACCATCCGCTCAAGGCTTTCGATTGTGTCTTTGACTTCTTCGTACGGCTTAAAAGCCAGCATGATGATGTCGCTTAAATCTTCAAAAGAGCTTTGGAAGTTCACCTGAACATTTGAGTAAGAAGTGTGATATTCTTTGACCGGCGCTTTTCCGGGCTCGGGAACTCTCCATTTGCTTTCCAAAAGCCCCGCTTTTTTGAGGTTGATTAAACTGCTCAGTGATTCTCCCTCAATGACTTCATCTAATTCTTCCTGGGTCATCCAGTTGGACAAAAGCAAATCAAAGACTTTTTTGTGCGTCCTCGAACCGAAAGTTCTCAAAAGAGGAACCAGGTATGAAGGATCGTTTATAATTCGTGTTCTTTCTCCCATTTTCAAAGCCTCATTCTTCTGCCGTTTGCCGGCAGCATTTTAATGATTGTTGAATCCGTTTTTGTTTCAGATTATTTCAGATCATTCTGATTTTCTGTCATTCCTGTCCGGCGCCTGTTCTGCCTCCGAAACACAGACAAGCGATTTGTATCCGAACATGGTAAAAGTTATATTCATTTATTGTGTTGTTTCATTAAATCTGATGATTTAAAAAAGACAGGATGACAAATAGGTGTGCAAAGTATTTTAAATTTATCAACGAGTAAAGAATTAAATCAAAATAAATTGTGCATCTTTTATTGAGCTGACTCTGATTTCTTAATTTATCGTCAAAATTCGATTTGTTTGAAATCAATTTTTAATTCATTATCAATCATGTTATTTGAATTTCATCTTTATTGATTCGCCCGGATTCATTTTATTGATTCGTCCGGATTCATCTTTATTGATTTTGGTGTGCATATGCAGGAACATTCGGATCTCTCGGCAGAAATTTATGATTTGTTAAAAGACAACCGCCAGCTTTCAATCAGCGGCATTACGCGTGAGTTGAAAGCCCGGAATTTCAATGAACACCGGCTCATTGTGACCGGTTATCTCCGCGCTTTAAAAGATCTGGACTGCCTCAACGAATTTGATTTGTCTCCGTCTAAAATTTACACGCTGAAAACGGACGACAAAAATCCCGTCGGTTTTTTAAAACCCCAAAAAGAAGCCGGTTCCGATATTTACGGTTTGGTCGGCGACAAGCTGTCCAAAATGACGTCCGCTCCGGTTCGAATTGAGACGGCCGTTTATATTTTTATGACGCTTTTCGACCGCCCGTGCTTTGAATCCGAATTAAACGCGGCGGGCATCGACTCGGCTCAGCTTTCCAGATATTTTACGGTTTCGGGAGACCTTGCGCTCGTTTTTAAATCCAAAGATTTCAAGAAATATTACGACGAACTCCCGCAAATTCCGAAAAACTCTCCCGCGTTTGAAATTCATACCGACAAACTGGATCCCGACTTCCTGATGCGCGCCGTCAATTTCTTAACGGCACTGCTGAAAGATGAAATCGATGTTTCCGAACTGGTTTCAAAAACCGCGAACAAAAGTTTGCTGAATTTCTGATTCTTCTTTATTTTTTATTTTTCATTTATATTTTGATTTTTTATGATATGAGGTGTCAAAATGCATCCGATGGAACAATTACTCAACGAGCAAGATCACAAAACGAAAACCGCTTGGGCGCTGGACTGTGCCGAGCATGTTATTTCCTATTTCAACGATTTATTTCCGGAAGATTCGCGCCCGAATGACGCGATTGCCGCCGGCCGGTCTTGGATCGGCGATGCGTCAACCGTTCTTGACGCCCAAAAAGCATCTGTTGCCGCGCACAATGCGGCCCGCGACGTTGTTGAAACAGAGTTCAGCCAAACGGATTATCAGAAGCCGCTCTCGGAAGGCGAAGGCATGCAAGGCGCTGCTTGTGCCGCCGCCCGCGCTGCCGGCCAGGCGGTTGCCGCGGCGCACGCCGCCGGACACGCACAGCACGCCGCAACTTACGCATTGAAAGCTGTTTCTTTCGCCGAAGGCGCTGATGCCGTTTCAAAAGAGCGGGAATGGCAGTATCAGAAGTTGGCGGAATTGGCGCAAAAATAATTTTTCATTTTTAATTTTAAACAAAAACGATTTTTCGTTTTTCTTTACTTTTTTGAAAATTTGTGCGGTCCGCGCGCGGCGCCGCGGCTACGGGATGAAGCAATCAAAAAAACAGATGCTGCCTGCGCGCGACGGCGCAAGCGGCACAAAAAATAATTTTATTCGATGTAAATTGCCGGTCTTCCCGGTTCTGCGAATCTGGATTTCTTTTCCGGGTCATAAGCGTTTCCGGCGTCAATTTCTTCGGCATCAAAGATTTCAACAGCGCAGCCGAGTTCTTTTTCAAAGAATTGTTTGGCGCCTTCCAGCACTTCTTTTTCATCCAATTCCGCGTTCAAATATCTCAAAACAACATCAATGGACGAGCCGCGAATGTCGCCGGCAACTTTTTGGATATATTTCTGAGCTTCTTTGCCGCGGGAGCGGATGGTCGGCTCTTCCATGCTTTTTTGCATGAGCTGTTTCATATCCAAATTGTTCTGCGCTTTCACTGCTTGAACAAGTTCTTCCGCGCGGTCTTTGGTGTCGCCTTCGACATATTTGCTCATCGTCTCGGCGCTTGCCGCGACAATTTCTTTGTCGTCGCGAATCTTTTCGGTGATGGATTCGGCCGGCACAAATTCTTCGGAAGCCTGAACGATTTCAGCGGCTTTTCTTAAAATCATGACGCGCCATTCATGTGTTGTGTAAAGGTAGACTTTTTTCGGCTCAATCTTTGCCACGCGAATGATTTCTTCAACATCTTCAAGCGTTTTGATGATGATGTTTTCGGCAACTTCGGCGGCTTCGTCAACCAATTCCGGGTTTTCTTCCGGATACGGCGCGAATGCAATGGATTCGGTGTGTCCGAGCGCGCTCCAAACTTCTTCGCAAATGTGCGGCGTAAACGGCGCCATCAATTTGGTCCAAGTTTCAACGACTTCGGTCAAACACTGTTCGCCGCCTCTTTTGTGATACCATTTGATATCGTTGTAAATCAAAAAGAACGCGTTTTGAATCGCGTGTCTCGTATGAATCGTATTCAGCGCCTCGTTCACTTCGCGGATGTATTGCTGAATGCGGCTTTCAACCCAGCGGTCAATGTGCGGCTTTTCGCCGTTTTCGGGGACTTTGCAGCCGCTTTCAATCACTTGTCTTGCGAATGTGTAAAAGCGCGTCATCTGCGTTCCGGCCGACTCAATGCCTTCGCGGCGCCAGTCAGCGTCCTGCGCTTGTTCGGCAGCGGAGAGGATGTACATGCGCGTCACATCCGCGCCGTATGTGTCCACCGCTTCTTTTAATGTCAGAATCGGGCCTTTGGATTTGCTCATTTTCTGTCCTTCAAGCGAAACAAAGCCGTTTACCGCCAATGCTTTCGGCCATTTGGATTCGTCAAACAGCGCGACGTGGTGGAACAGGAAGAAAAGCAGGTGGTTCGGAACCAAATCTTTTCCGGAGGAGCGGATGTCAACCGGATACCAGTAGTTGAATTCCGATTTCATCTTATCAATTAATGCCGCGTCCAGGCCGCTTGCGTCGGCCGCGTCTTTAACGGATCCGATGTCCAAAAACAGGTAGTCCAGGAACGGGCGCGTCATCATCTCGGGTGTGATTGTGCCGTCGTTGATGTAATTGGCAATGGTATAATAAGACATGTAAATGGTGGAATCGCCAAGGGATTCAATCAGCCAGCGCGGGTCGCACGGCAATTTCGTGCCGAGTCCTTTGGTTCGGGCGCAGGCTTTGTCTTTGAGCCAGTCGATTTTGTTTTCAAATTCCACGCGGAATTCGGGCGGAATCACTTCCATCATGCTGAGGCATTTGTAAACTTTATCTTTCCATTCGGGATTGGAATAGTTGAGGAACCATTGTCCTTTGACCATGTTGACGACGCACATCGTTCCGCAGCGGCATTGAACGGGCTCGCTGAATTCGTAGAAAACGCTTCCGATGCCTTGCGCAATGAAATCCTGCGTCAGGCGGTCCTTGATTTTGGAAACCGGCATGCCTTTGTATTTGCCGGTGATGTCTTTGAGCGTTCCGCCGTGGAATTCCCGGCGATAGACGATTTTTGTCGCTTCTTCAGCTTTCGGGTCTTTTTGGTCGGTGACGCCGAGTTCGGCAACGACTTCCGCGGCCGGCGCTTCGCCGTAATCGGGGACATCAATAACCTGAATCGGCTTGATGTTTTGAATGTCATCGGCAGTGATGCCGTAGGTTGTCAAATCTTGTGCTGCCAAGTCTTTGAGCGCGAGATAATCATAAGGCGCGTGTGCCGGAACACTCATGACAACGCCGCTTCCGTTATTTGCGCGGACGAACGGCGCGGGCAGAATCTGAATAATGTTGTCGGTTGCCGGGTTTTTGAGTTTTAAGCCGATGAGGTCGTTGGCATTGAGTTCTTCGATCAATTCAACATTCCAGTCGGTGTAAAGCAGTTTTTCGTACGCAACTTTACTGACGACCCAGTATTCTTCAAGCTCGTCTTTTTCCATTTTCAATTTGACGTATTCGACTTCGGGGTTGAGCCAAAGATTGGTCACGCCGTAAACCGTTTCCGGGCGCAGTGTCGCGCAGGGGAAAATTGTGTCTTTGTGTCTGAATTTAATCAGCGTGTATTCGACAAGCGTTGCTTCTTCACCGCGCAGAATGTCGTGGTCTTCGACGGGATTGTTGTCATGGGGGCACCATTTGACGGGGTGGGATCCTTTGACGATGAGTCCTTTATCGTAGAGATTTTCATACTGCCATTCGATAAATTTTTGGAACGCCGGATCCATGGTTGTGAATTTCCGGCGCCAGTCGATAGAGTAGCCGATAATGTTCATCGCGTTTTCGGCTTCGACTTTGAAATAATCGACAATTTTCTCGGGCTCATCCAGTGTCGGCAGAATATCTTTCGGAATGCCGTGAAGTTCGGTGTAAACTTTCATCGTTGTCGGATCTTTTTCGCGAATTAAGTCCGCGAGGCCGACAATCGGTGTCCCTGTCACGTGAAAGCTCATCGGATATAGGACGTTGTATCCCTGCATGCGTTTGTAGCGAGCAATGACGTCTCCGATCGTAAATGTGCGGGTGTGGCCGGCGTGCAGGTTGCCGTTTAAGTACGGGAACGGAATCGTAATGAAATATTTCTCTTTGTCCGGTACGGGATCGGCTTCAAAGGTTTTTTCATTTCTCCATTTTTCCTGCCACTTGGATTCGGTCTCTTGTATATTATAATCCTCTTGCATTTGTTTCACCGGATTTCCGACTTGTTTTCCTGTTATTTTTCCTGTTCGAACCGATAATCTTAATCCTTATTCGAAAACGGCTTTTCTCAATGCTTCCAGATTTGCTTCAACGGTCACGGGTTCGGTGCAGACGCTGATGACTTCTTCGGGGTCTTTGAGGAGGTGGCCGGTGGTCACACAGACAACGGTTTCGTCTTTGGAAATAAGGCCTGCGTCAACCAGCTTTTTAAGACCGGCAACGGATGTTGCGCTGGCGGGCTCGACACCGATGCCTTCAAGCTGCGCCAAGTCTTTTTGCGCTTGGACGAGTTCGTCGTCTGTCACGGATTCGGCCATGCCGCCGGATTCTTTGATGGCGATGAGCGCTTTTCTCGCGTTGACCGGATCACCGATTCGAATGGCGGTTGCGATGGTTTCCGGATTCTTTTCAGGCGTGATGTCGTCGGCATCGGCGCGGTAAGCTTTGACGATCGGGCAGGCACCTTCGGTTTGAATGCCTGTCATTTTCGGGCGTTTGTCGGTGATTCCGAGCGTTACGAATTCTTTGAAACCTTTGTTGATTGCGGTAATGTTTCCGGCGTTTCCGACGGGGAGAACAACGCGGTCGGGCACTTGGAATCCGAGCTGGTCAACGATTTCAAAAGCAATGGTTTTCTGTCCTTCCAAGCGGTAGGGATTGACGGAGTTGAGGAGATAAATCGGTTCCTGTTCGCAGAGTTCGCGGACAAGTGCGAGCGCATCATCGAAGTTTCCTTTAATCATGATGACTTTGGCACCGTGCATCAAAGCCTGTCCGATTTTGCCGAGCGCGACTTTTCCTGCCGGAAGCAAAACAACGGACGGAATTCCGGCTTTTGCGCCGTAAATGGCAAGCGCTGCGGATGTGTTTCCTGTGGATGCGCAGGCGACTGTTTTCATGCCGAGTTCGATCGCTTTGGAGACGCCGACGGTCATGCCGCGGTCTTTAAACGATCCGGTCGGATTCATGCCTTCGTGTTTGACGTAAAGTTCCTTAACACCGATTTTTTTGGCAAGGCGGTCGCATTTGTAAAGCGGTGTTCCGCCTTCTCGGATGCTGACCGGCTCGATTGCAATCGGAAGCAAGTCTTTATACTTCCAGACCGATGGCGGCGCGGTTTTTAATTTTTCCATATCCATGTTCTTTTTGATTTCATCGTAATCATAGATGACATCCAAAAGCCCGTCGCATTTTCGGCAGGTGTAAATGATTTCTGTTTTGTCAAAGTCGGCGCCGCATTCGATGCATTTCAGGTAATAATCCATTGCTGAAGTCTCCGTTAAAATAGAATTTTTTGATATTGAAATAAAAAATGAATATTGATTTTGTTTATTATTTTATCGATTGATGGGGGTTTAAATTGAACACAGGCTATATTAACATTGTGAATTCAGATTATTTTTTAAAAATATCATCTAATTTGTCTTTCTTTTTTCCCATCCTGATTAATTCAGAACGAACAAATTTACATTCTATTGGCAATTGGTTAAGTCTATCCATTGTCATTTCATTCTCTGGTTCTTTATAATACCAAAATACATTATTGCATTCTTTTTTATATTGCTCTTCTACTATTGATTTCTTATTTTCTATCTTTTTTAAATCTGCATCTATATTTCGTGTTTCTGCATCAGCTTTACATTCGCAAATTTTTATTTTATTTTTGTTTTCTATCCACACATCATGTTCATTTTTTAAAAATATGTGTGACCATTTGATTTCATTCTCTGGGTTTAAATTTTCTGTTTCTATGTAATATGTCAGAAGCTCTACTAAAAGCCCTTTTGAAGCATTTAATTTTTCCAGAGTTTCTTCATAGTCCCTTCTTAAAATTCTAATGTCTCTTCCCGTTTTCTTTCTGTAAGTTATAAATTCATTGCTATTATTGTATCTTATTGCTTCTTTTTTTAACATATTTTCGTAAAATCTATTTTTTTCAATTATTGTTTGTTGGATTATTATTTTGTCATTGTATTTTTCTATAATTTCTTCAATTGCTTGATGTTCACTTCCGCCAAATCCAGAATAATCTCCGCAACAATCATAAAAAATTATCCAACATGAATAATCTGCAATATTGCTAAAAGCGTCAATTAAAATTCCATAACTGTAGTCATTTCCAATATAATCTCTATCGTTGATTGGATGAATAAATCGTCTGACGTGGACTTTCTCATCATATGCTTTTTTAATTTCCGTCAATCCTATTAATTGTGGGATAAATGTACTGCTTCCATTGAAAACAATGCCTTCCATAATTTCAACTGGGTACCATAAAAGTAATTGGTCTATTCTCTCTGATTCCGTCAATTCAATCCATTGTGGAGCATTCATCAATTTTTTTAATGCGCTTTTATCCGGTTCCTGTGCCCATAAAAAAACAGAAACATCCAATCTTTCCATCTTATTTTTTAGATTCTCTTCAATTATTTCTTTATTTATAATGCCAAAATAATCATCAAACGCCTTTTTATTTTTTTGGTTTTTATTATTAAAATACAATTCATTTTTCCAGTTTTTGACTGAATGAATTTGTTTTATGCTTGTTTTTTCATAATAATCTTTTAATAGTTTTGACCATAGGTATTGAATTGCATATTTATATCCATTTAAAATAATATTCTCATCTGTTTTTTTATTTTTATTAGATGAATAAATTGTTGGTGATATCGTGTACCCAAACGGCTCCCCTTTCCGTGCATCATTTAAATAAATTAGAGTTACCCAAATTGAACAGTAATTAAGGGTTTCTTCTTTTGTAAGTTTTGTTTCATTATTCGTTTGTATCGAGTCATTGTATATCTTTAAAAGTGAATCAATAATTATTTTTTTAAATATGAATGATTGTTTTTCAAAATCAATGGGGTTAGTGGCATTATTCATTTTTTCAAAATATGAATATATTTTTTTAATTACTCTTGTTTTTTCACAATCATCAGGAATCTTATTCAAATTTGCTCCGGTATAACATGCTCTATAAAATAATTCGCTTTGTGTGAATTCAAATGTTTTTTCATATCTTATCCCATCTATTAAAGTTCGGACAAGAGTTTCGATTGCAAATTTATATCCTTCAAAATATTCATTTTTAAAATCTGTAGATTCAATTTGATGCTTTTGAGCCATCCAAAATTTAAAATCTTTAATATTAATTAGTATTGAAATATTATTTATTGTGCCAAAGATTTTGTTTATATCCATATTTTTTCGATATTCTTTTTTATCCATTTGTTCACCTCTAAGCTATTTTTTATTTATTGTTGATTTATTTTATTATCAAAACCTTTTTTTTAACTATCTCAAACGAACAAAAGTATATATAATTGAATACATTTGTTCATTATTGGATATATTCATACCAAACCCAGGTGATTCGTTCATTGTGTTGGTCGTATAACAATTCATAATCATCAAGCTAAAAAATGAAGTTCACAAATACATCATTGGTATCATTAATTCATATTTGAAAAAATGTTAAAATTTGAAGTTTAAAATGAATCAAAAAAATTAAAATCACGATTGAAAAAACCTAAAATCGAAATCACAATTATAAATCACAATCCAGGAAAAATTATTATGTCCGCCCCTTATAAAATTTATTTAGAAGAAGATCAAATCCCGAAAAAATACTACAACATCCGCGCCGACATGCCTGAACAGCACGATCCGCTTTTGAATCCTGCAACCGGGCAGCCGGCAACGTTGGAAGAGTTAAAATCCGTTTTCTGTGACGAGCTCGCCCGCCAGGAATTGGACACGACGACGCGTTATTTTGATATTCCCAAACCCGTTCTGGAATTTTACAAAATGTTTCGCCCGTCGCCCGTGATTCGCGCTTACAATTTGGAAAAAGCGCTCGGGACGCCTGCAAAAATTTATTACAAATTTGAAGGCAACAACACTTCCGGCAGTCACAAATTAAATTCCGCCGCGGCCCAGGTTCATTACGCGAAAGAGCAGGGATTAACAAGCCTGACGACGGAAACCGGCGCCGGTCAATGGGGGACTGCGCTTTCAATGGCGGCCGCTTTCTTCGGTATGGATTTGACGGTTTACATGGTTCGCGCAAGCGCCGAGCAGAAGCCGTATCGTAAAGCGGTCATTGAAACGTTCGGCGCGGGTATTGTGCCGAGTCCGAGCAATACGACGGAAGTCGGACGCGCGATCTTAAAAGAACATCCCGACACGGGCGGCAGCCTCGGCTGTGCCATCTCCGAAGCGGTTGAGCAGGCGGGAAACACGCCGAATTGCCGTTACGTTCTCGGTTCTGTTTTGAATCAAGTTCTTTTGCATCAAAGCATCATCGGCCTGGAATCAAAAGCGGCGCTGGATTCGATTGACGAATATCCTGACATTGTCATCGGCTGTGCCGGCGGCGGATCCAATCTCGGCGGTTTAATCGGCGCTTACATGCAGGATTCTCTGAAAGGCAAAAGCGACACGCGTTTTGTCGCGGTCGAACCGGCATCGTGCCCGAGTTTGACGCGCGGCAGATATGTTTATGATTTCTGCGATACCGGAAAAATTACGCCGCTTGCCAGGATGTATACGCTCGGCAGTCAGTTTATGCCGTCCGCCGATCATGCCGGCGGCCTCAGGTATCACGGAATGTCACCGATTCTTTCTAAATTGTATCATGACGGTTATATGGAAGCGGTTTCCGTGCATCAGACAAAAGTGTTTGAGGCGGCGGTAATGTTTGCAAAGCATGAAACAATTCTTCCCGCGCCCGAGTCGGCGCACGCGATTCGAACGGCAATTGATGAAGCTTTGGAATGTAAAAAGACGGGTGAAGAGAAGATGATTCTTTTCGGTTTAACCGGGACGGGCTACTTTGACATGCAGGCTTATTCAAGTTATTTGGAAGGCGTTATGGTTGATTATGTTCCGACAGATTCTGAACTTGAAATCGGATTCAGTCAGCTGCCGAACATCGCTTGAATGGAATTTTTAATGGAATTCTTAATACGTAAAAAGAATGGCGGAAATCTCGCCGCAGTTCTTTTTACTTTTCTATCTTTTTTAATTTTTTCTTTTTTCTTTATTTTTGATTTCTTTTTTTCTTTATTTTTTGATTTCTCTTCATTTTCTATCAAATAACTTATTCAACGATTCTTTAAGCGATTTTCTTTATTTTTGAAAAACAGCATTTGGCAAGACGATCTCATTTTATTTTTTTCAGAATGTTCAAAACACAAAGCCTGTGAAAGCAAAACCCTTAAATACTTAACATCACTCTTTGGATTCCTCTCAAATCGCTCAGATTTGAGGCGTAAAATTCAAAATGAAAAGTTTTGACGAGAATCTTTATATATCTCAAAGCTATTCTGAGAATCTCTCGTTTGACGTGCTTTGAAACGTCTTAAGAGAACAATTTTACATTCATCTAATAATGAAGTCCGGAGTTTTTTCCGTGACTGATATGTGACCTGATGTTTCGGTAAACTTCGGCGGTGATTTTCAAAATTTCATCTTTAACAAGATGGATCTTTCAATTTGCTCAGCAAATTGAACAAAATTGTAAATCATCGTTACGAGATTTA